>JAWSUP010000077.1:0-13623 GCA_033549405.1 Bacillota bacterium
AAGGATTTACTGGCTGAAAGCCAGTGGGTTTAAACCAGTTGCTTGTTAACTAAAACACTTGAATTCAAAGGATTATACTCATTTTCTTGAATGATTTCGTAAAAATTTTTCAGCAATTTTTGCCACTGCTTTTCGACGACTACTCATCTGTCCTTCCGCAAAATTGATCATTGCAGCTTGATCCCCTGAGTAGTCAAAGTAATGCTCAAAGCATTCCAGCACCTGCCCGCACACTATGTAATTACACTCAGGCGAAGGTTCGTCTTTATTCATATATATAATTTTTGGAACTTCTAGTAATTTCCTGGTAATGTAAGTTTCCAGTTCAGGTTTAGCACGTACAATTTTCCACGCATTGCCAACAACATTAGCTGCTGTAATCATCTGTGAATCTTGAATCAAAGATAAGTAGTCCTGATAGATTCCCCCAAACTTATCTTCACAGTCGACCGCTGCGAGATTGGACAGAACCAGGATTCCGTCCCATTTGATGAAACTGTTTTTGTGATGGAGCCATTTAACAATATCCTCAAAATAGGGATAGATGAGTTCTGGCTTTTGCTCACTTACCATACGAATGATTTTTGTACACGCATATTTTATACTGGATGTTTCTGTTAAGACAATCTCAAACAAGGAATTTATGATTGCCGTGTTTTCTATGGCCTCAACGATAAAAAGATTCAAGTCCGGTTTTGCTTTTAGTCGATTCATTAGTATTTTTTTATCCAAAACACCCGCCTCCTATCACAGTATTCGATCAAGTTCATACTATAAAATGTCGATGTCCCGGTTAACAACAATTATGACATTCAATGTTAAGTGCGACCAAAACATTAAGCCGACCAATTCGCCTATTTTCTGACGTTTATTTTTATCCTATGATTTGATTCATGAGAATAGACTGTGATACCTGACAAACGTGCACTCACAAGAATATCATGCATTAATTTCATCTTATTAATCTTCACCCTCCTCACACCCGACATCTGACCTGAGCACTCAATTTTCGCTGTTATCTGACCTGAGCACACGCGAAATGCCATTTTCAGCGTCTCTGCCCGTCGATCTGTTCTCTTAATTGGACCAAATCGTCACAATTCACACTCTCCTATTTTCATCCAAAACCGCAAGCCCTACAGTATCAGGCGTTTCCAGCTTCGGTCCTTGACATCCAAACTACCGTCTCAACATGCCCGGTCCATTGGAATATATCTGTCTTTCATGTCATATATTTTGTCCCCCGGCCAGATCCAATTGGCTTCACATAGCCTTGCTTAATTAATGATTTCAGCAAGCTTACAACCTTGGTTTTACCAAATCCAGTCTTGGTTGCTAATTCTGAGCTTGTCATAATTTTACTGCCGGTAAGAGTCTGATATATCAGCCTCTCATCATCGTTCAGCGAAGTCTTCGTCTGGATAACCGGCAAAGTAACTCTGATCGAGTTTTCATAAATACCATATAGAGGTTTATTTTCGCTGTTTGCATAAGCATCATTGATCCTTTTAACGCCGGTTCCGAATCGTTCTATATGGTGCAGTCTGTAAAAAATATTACCAATAATGGGATTCCTCAGGATGGATACCTGCCCTTCAAGATATTCTCTTTCAGTCATTCCTTTTGGTAGACCGCCTGGGGACATAATATCTATTTTGTCAGAATACATGGCAACACGGATATGTGCATTCACATCCCAGGTTCTGTGAATAATTGCATTGGCGATCGCCTCTCTGAATGCTTCCATCGGAATAATCTCCTCGGTTTTTCTGAGGCTTCCTTTAATTTCTTCATACTGGTAATATTTACGAAACAGGTTCATTGCTTTCTCGAATTGATCCAGCACAGAAATATGTTCAAATGTTTCACGATCTAGTATTATATTAATATTTTCTCCAAATCTTACAATGTCTATTCCGTAAAAGGAATTTTCGTCTGAAAGCAGTTCTGCGGCGTTATTATATCCTTCACTATCGGTGTATAGTTCAAGTGTTTTCATTATGTCCTTTGAAATCGCCAGGATACCGACGGCTGATTGAAAAGCCTTCTCAAGACATGTGAAAGATAAGTCCTGCTTTTTTGATTTCAAGCTTTCAAATGTCTTACTTTTCCCCTCCAAAATAAGTCGAGTCAATTCAAGAGAGTCCACCTCAATGGTTGCAGAATCGTTTCTTTTATAGGCTTTTGATTTGTAGAAATATGGTTTATGCATACCCTCATTGACTGTCAGTGTAATAACACCTGTTTTCTTGCTGATTTCCAGAGAAAAATCCGGCGCTGGACTGATGTTGTCATTGATTTTGTTTTCGATGTCCAGACATGCCGCTTCCGCATTAGCAATCCCAACGACATGGCCGTTATTATCGATACCAAACCTTATTTCACCTGTTCCGTAGTTCGCGTAAGCACTCACAGTTTTTAGAAATGTATTTGAAATATCCCTCTTAAATTCCATTGTCTTGGTTTCTCGCATCGCGAACATCTCCTTCCGCTTTTACGTTCATATTTTACGCTTTATCGAACGCAAATTCAACCGCAAATTTTTGCGTTCGAATTATCGTTCGATTTACATTCGATAACACGCAACCTTGGTTCTTCGCTAGAAGGACTCTATTTCATTTATATTTTCTAATTTGACAACCGTCTCAACAGGATCTGAGAGCTTGCCTTTGATGACTGGACTGTTGTTAACAGCAGGTTATTCATCACTCTGGCGACGACATCACTGGTTTCGAAAAATTATATATAGGCTGCATAGTCAAAATCTTCACGGTAATTAGAGCACTGACGACAGCAAGCGTGCCAAGCGAGACATACCTTGTGTATTCGGCTATCTTTGTTACGGTTACATCTTTAATTATGTATGTATCTTGTTGATTTTTAGTTTCTCGATCATTTGTTGTCGAGAGACTAATAGGTATCAATTCTATATTTCTTATTCTGCTATCTTAATCACTATATTAGCTCTTTTGTGTCCCAACTCAGCGTATCTGTGTGCCTCAATAATCTGTTCCATCCTATATATCCGATCTATAAATGGCTGAACTACGCCCTCTTCAACAAGCTCTTTAAGATGAAGCAGGTCTCCAAGTTTTATTTCCCCAGATTTCATCACAGAAAAAAAGTGACCATCAGAGCTCAAAGCTTTTTTAGCTTTCGAAGGGGAAAGCTTACCCACGGCGTCAAACACAATATTATACTTTTCTCCACTTTGCGTAAAATCATGTTTCTTGTAGTCGATTACGAAATCTGCACCAAGTGATTTAATCATTTCCAAGTTGGTCGTACTCGTAACTCCGGTGACCTGTGCACCTATATGTTTAGCAATCTGCAAAGCATAGCTTCCTACATTTCCTGATGCCCCATGAATCAGCACTTTCTGACCGGATTTTATTTGTGCAGTCCGTGCAAAAACCAATGCTGTGAGACCGCCGCCCGGAAGAGCTGCCGCCTTCTCAAACGTCATATTCTTTGGTTTGAGCTCGACCATACCATTCTTAGGAGCGGTGACTTCTGACATGCATATAAACTCTGCGTATGCGCCGAACTTAAATCCCGTAAATGCGAAGACTTCATCACCTTTATTGAAACGGGCTACTCCTTTCCCAACTGCCTCGACAATTCCCGCAAGTTCAAAACCCAAGATTTTGATTTTCTTGGGTTTGAGAAGTCCGTTCACTAGTCGTGCCAACATCGGATCCGGCTTTCTCATCCGCCAATCACCGGTGGATACCGTTGAAGCAATCACTTTTATAAGTATCTCGTTGTCTTTTGGTATAGGCTTTTCGATGTCCATTATCTTTAGCACTTCCGGCGGTCCATATTTTTCAAATACAATCGCTTTCATATCATTATCACATCGCTTTCTTCTATAATAGGTTCAGACTAAGATGCAATACTTAATTTGAGGATACCCTAATTACCAAATTGCCTTTCTTCTTCCCTGTCTCAACATACTCGTGCGCTTCTGCAATTCTCTCCAGTGGCATGATTTGATCAATTATTGGCTTGATTTTCCCTGTTTTAAGCAGCCCATTCAAATAATCTAAGTCATCCTGACTTTGCTCATCAATCTTAACAATAAGATTTTTTTTAGAACCGCCTATCCATTTGTTCAACAATATGTGTGAAATCTTTGGATTCGCGTGCAAATAATATCCGTTTGAATTGAGTAGCGCCAATCCCCGCTTCAATGGAATCTTACCCACAACGTCAAACACAACGTCGTATTTTTCACCACGCTCAAGGTAGTTTTCCTTGGTGTAGTCAATTAATCTATCCGCCCCGGCTTCTTTCATAACATCAAACTTTTCGTGCGTATCGACACCTGTAACTACAGCACCACCAAGCTTTAATAGCTGTATTCCCATTGTCCCGATGCTCCCGCCCGCGCCAATCACAAGCACACTGTCTCCCTTAATAATGTTTGCCTTTCTCGTGAAATATCGCGCTTCAAGCCCACTAAGCGGTACACATGCAGCTTCTTCAAAGCTTATGTTGCTTGGTTTCTTTGCAATGATACCATTCTCCTTTATCGACAAGAATTGTGCATAAGCTCCCATCGTTATACCAGTCTGACCAAAAATCTCATCACCGACTTTAAACCGAGTGCTTTCCTTCCCAGCACTTTCAACAATTCCGGAGAACTCTTGACCGAGCGTATTGCCCTTTTTAGGCCTAAAAACCCCCAGAAACAACATTATCGGCAATTTGAAAGCAAACGGAAGAGCTAGATTCCTCATCTCACAGTCACCAAGCGTAACAGTTGTCGCCACAACTTTCATGAGAATCTCGTTGTCCTTGGGAGTCGGTTTATCGACTTTACCAATTTTTAGTACATCTGGCGTTCCATATTTTGTCCAAATAACCGCTTTCATAATATTCCATCATCGCCTTTAACAATCGATATTACAGCTTTTGCGCTTGCAAGTTCTTCTTCGAAGTAGCGCATAGCATCTGCCCGTCATTTGCAGCAACTGCGCTTAATAGTTTACTTCTCCAAGTGGTCCTTCGAACATCAATCCTATGATACCTGCAACTATCGCAGCAATAAAGAATATTCCTGTAGCTACTCCGGCTTTTCTATATGTATTCATTGCTATTACTCCTTTGTGCAACGTATTGCGTTTTGTGATCAATCTGTTCCCCTATTATATAACTAAGTTTGCGGAAGCGGAACGTCGAGATGAGCATCTTCCTCCGGAAGCAGCTGACCATAATCAAGGAGTATGATGAAAAGCTGGTCCGGGGGCTGATCGACAAGGTCACTGTTTACGAGGACCGGTTCGAGGGGTTGTTCAGGTCCGGGGTGATGGTGGATGTTGCTGCCCCACAAAAAGCGATACTTTGGTTATTCGCCAATAGTAAATTGAGTCATATTATCAACCCGCGTTACCAGCCAATGACTAGAGCGATGTCGATAGATCTCTTTTTGTTTTTCTCATATACCAAATCGTTAAACAAATTGCAACCAATGCACTAACTGATACCCACACCCAATAGCCAGGTTGTGCAACTTCTGCCATATGCATAATTGGGAAAAATGGCACAGCAACATTACCAACAGCGTGAATTATCCATGCAATGACAAGCTTTTTCCCGCTTGCGTTATACAACCAACCAATTATCACAGATGTACTAACAGTGTATATTAAAAATGCAAAGAACGAATAATACGCATGACCTTCTCCAGGCATAAACCAAAGGGGCAGGTGCCACAAACCCCAAGCTATTCCCAAGAGAATGCTGCCACCAAGTATTCCAAAACGCTGCTGCAAAGGTTGCTGAGCATAACCACGCCATCCAAATTCTTCTTGTCCTCCTCCAGCAACTAATATAAAAAGAAAATATGGAATCACTAAGACTATTATGGGGATGTTCAAGTTTTCCGGAAATAGATTATCAGGTAATGTATCAATACCTGTCAAGTTGACAAAATAATGTGCTATAGCTGTTATAATCACTGGTATTAAAAAAGCCAGTATATAATATAATGGCTTTATACGAAAAGAGAACGCCTTTCGAAAAAAGTCTTTTATACCAGCTTTTCCTTCTCTTCGACCTATTAATATCAAGGCTGAAATCATTGGTCCAAAAGCACCTACCATGACTGCTAGTGTCATAAATGAGGTTATTGTTTCAGATAGTTTGATAATTCCAAATCCAGAAAGCACAAATGGCAGCCAAATTAGCCATGAGAATATAAATGTAATAATGAAGAATAGCCACACATTTCGTTTGCTATTATTACTTTCCATTCAATTTATCTCCTCCCATTACAGTTCATAGATGAGTAATTATACATCAAATTTGCAGAACCGACCACAAACCTGGTTGTTCAGGGTGGATGTCAGATCTGTTGCCTGACAAATCTGATAAATGCACGGGGTAAATTACCGAAATGAGCATCTTCTTCTGGAAACAACCGACCGTCATCAGGGAGTATGATGAGAAACTGGTCCGGCGGCTGATCGACAAGGTCACGGTTCATGAGAACCGGTTCAAGGCGGTGTTCAGGTCCGGGGTGATGGTTGATGTTATGGGGTAAGTTTGCGAAATATGTAATTCTCAGCACCCAAAGTATATTTCAAGCCTTTCATATTTGCTTTTACTATTTCCAGGTCAACAGATCTTCCTTTTGGTAAATTAAAATATTTTTCCATATTGGCTAAATGAATTCTGTTTTGATTATCTACAATGCCAATAAACTCAAAATCATCATCAAATCTTGCCATCGTTGCGTCTCCATGACTGTCATTGCACAACAGGATTCCACCAATTTTTAGATATCGCTTTGTTGCCTGGCCGACAAAACCAGCATACTGAGAGATAATCAAGTCGACTTGCTCAATCTCAAATGGTTGAGTGTAGTCCTGCCCAATGAAATCAATCTTACATGCATCTGAATACTTTTTGTTATCCTCTATATATTCTATAATGATATCCAGATGTTTGAAGAAACTAATCGCACCTTTAAAATTATCAATATAGATTACTTCGGGAATAACCAGAGATGGGGCAATATCAATATGAGATCCAGGATAAATGGCATTATGAACAGAGAATTCTTTTGCTACAGCTTCAAAAAGAGCTTTTCTGTCACCTATTTTAGATGCATAGTCTCTATATTTTTTAATAATACTATTATCCATATAAATCTGTGATCCTTCCCTATAGATTGAGATAAGCTTCAATCATGGCTAGTACTATAATCTCGAACGAAAGTTTCAACGAGTTTTCTTTTATTTTCCACCCCAACATCCAACCTGACCACTCAATTTTCGCTGTTATCTAACCTGACCACTCAATTTTCGCCGTTATCTAACCTGATTCGTCAAAAATATATTATTATAATAATACTTTTTCATTGTTTATTGCATCCTTTAATCACTTGTAAACAGCGATTATTCGGCTTTTTTCGCCTTGTTTATTTAATTATATTCTACTAACCATGGCGAAATAGTCGAGAGGTTCACCTTGATGTCACTGATAATAATTGCGTCCGCTTTTTCAATCCTCCAATTCTCTCACCTCATCAAATCTGTATTATTGCCAGTCTTTTTCTCAGCCTGATCACTACTTTGGTTGTAGCGAAAATTGTTTCATAAACTCATTCAAATCGCCATAATAAACATTCATATCAATGTATCGTTCGACTCCGCTATACCCGACCAAATGATGGCGGTTTGAATATTGCCAAAATGTCCAAGCGTCATCCCGAACGAAACCGGGTTTGCTAATAACATTCCGTACCCACAAAGGGCATCCGATTATATTGTCTTTGACAAAATCATTATAAGTTTCCTTGGTTACATATAGTATAGGCAACACACCATATTGCTTTTCAAGCTCACGAATTAGAGCTTTGAGCTCATTACGTATTTTTTCTCTTGAAATTGATATTCCTGACTTGATTTCATAATATTCAATATCAATAACAGGGGGTAATGATTGGTGTAGCGAGCCAACAGTTGATATAAAGTGAGCCGCTTGCGCATTTCCCGTCGATTCAAAGCTGAAAAAATGATAGGCACCCACCCACAAACTAGTCTTTGATGCTTCTTCCCAATTTACTAGAAAATATTTGTCGACAAAAGAAGATCCTTCTGTTGCCTTAATAAAAGCAAAAGATATGTTTTGTTTAGAGAGAACTGCCCAATCAATATTTCCCTGGTATGAAGAAACATCAACCCCGCGAACCGGGTATCGGGCGCTAGACGGATTGTTAAAATGCCAAATCCCAAAGTAATAGAGCGATGTTATTACTATTGTTACCAAAACTATTATGAATAAGGCAGCAACAAATATTTTACGTTTAGTCGGTTTTTTCATGAACTTCTCTCCGCATTAAGTCTTCATTGCCAATAATACATCAGCGTTGGACTCTTCTCTCCACCTCAGCTCGCTTCGTGCTGTAATGGCTTTTCTTCATCTCGCAAATTGGCCAATTTCCCTTGGATTTTTTCTGCTAAAAAGACTCGAGTCCTTTCAAGCGATTTTGCCCCCTCACACTGAAATTATTAAATCCCCTATTCCCAGCGCTTTCCGGCTCCGTTACCTTCCTTCCCGAGACATTAGCACAACGGTCTCAGCATGCCCGGTCCATGGGAAACATGTCCAATAGCTACACAACATATCCTACTGACAGCATTAGTGAATTATATTGATCGCTCAGTCTCCAATAATTCCTGTTCTTTTTCAAGTTCGTGCTTTAATTCATCCTCGGTTGGCATGTTCAATTTATACTTGGATGCAAATATTTGATTATTGCCTTCCGGCAAAGTGTATTTTACAACAGAATCGCTTTTATCAGCACAGAGGATGATACCAATTGGCATGTTTTCTCCTTCGTTCATCATCTCTCGTGTGTAATAATTTACATATATTTGCATCTGTCCAATATCCTGATGTGTGAGTTTACCAACCTTCAAATCGATAATAACAAAGCACTTCAGAACATAATTGTAAAAAATCAGATCAATGAAATAATGTTCTCCGTCAAAGATTATTCTCTTTTGTCTTGCTACAAAGGAAAACCCTCGACCAAGTTCCAATAAGAATTTTTGCAGGTGGCTTATCAGCCCCTGCTCTAATTCTTTTTCGTACAAGCTGGGTGTCTGTTGCAAACCTAGAAACTCAAGAACGTATGGATCCCTGATGATGTCTTTCACTTTAACCTCTTGCTCAAGCTTCTGGATTTCATTTCATACACCATTCTTTTCTTTGCTAGATAGTAATCTTTGGTAGTAGAAACTGTTGATTTGTCTCTCGAGCTGCCTTGTACTCCAATTGGATTTCGAACACTCATCAAGATAGAAAATGCGAGCATTAACATCCTCAACTTTTTATAGCATGCGGTAATGTGTCCAGCTTAAATTGGCACGCACTGCGTGCCAATTTGGAAAGGAAAAATAAAAAGCACGCATATTATTAAGATTGCGAACTGTATATCCTTGTCCAAACTCCGCAGTTAATTTTTCAGACAAGTATTTTAGAAGCCCTTCACCATATCTCGCCCGTTCACTTTCACCCTGAGCTTCGTAGATCTGTTTGCCAACATTCCAATAGGTTTCTACCATAACGCTATTTACAGTCGAATATACTTGTTGTTGAGCATTCACTACTGTGCTTCGAATGCTTTCATATAGCATATGTTCGGAAAAACATGTCATGATCAATCCCCTTTGTCATAGCATAAGCTTGTTTAATTATACTACATCAATATTTGAAACATCATCGAACTGCTATCTCTTTTCTTAACTTGTTCATAAATTAAACCTTTTCAATTTCCACGACCGTCTCCACGTGCCCGGTCCAGGGAAAGAGGTCGACCGGCTGCACGCGCTGAACATTATAGCCATAACTCTGGAGCTGGCTCAGGTCGCGAGCGAGCGTCGCCGGGTTGCAGGATACGTAGATCAGACGTGGCGTCTGGAGGTCGCCCAGAGCCGCCGTCACGGCCGGATCACAGCCCTTGCGCGGTGGGTCGAGAACGACCAGGTCGATGGATCTGCCTTGCTTTTGCCATTCCGGTAATATGTCTTCTGTCTTGCCGGCGCTGAATGTCACATTGGCAAGGCCGTTCAGATCTGCGTTCATGCGGGCGTCAGCGACAGCAGCGGGATGGCTCTCGATGCCGAGGACCCAGCCGGCTTTTCTGGCCAGCTGCAGTGTGATGGACCCGGTACCGCAGTAGAGGTCCAGGACTTGTTCATTGCCTTGCAGCGCCGCCATGTCCAAAACCTGTTGGTACAGTCGGGTAGTCTGTCTTGGATTGACCTGGAAAAAGGCCTGCGGCGAGATGCGGCTGCGGATGCCAAGAATAATTTCATCTATCCAGGGCTGCCCGTCGATCAGGCGATCCTCCTGACCCATGATCACATTGGTGGTCGCACGGTTGATGTTGAGCCAGACGCTGCGTAGTCGCAGCAGCGGCAGTTCAGGCTCCTGGTGCGTCTGTACACAGGCATGCAGCTGCTGGATCAGTTCCGGTTGACCGGGGATGCTGTCGCCATTGATCACCAGAATGACCATGATATCACCGGTCGCGTAGCCGATGCGGACGATCAGGTGACGCAGGAGGCCCTGCCTGTCGTTTTCACGGTACGGCTCCACTTGCCAGCGCCGGATATGCTGCCGTAAGGTTTCGCGGATCGCATCGACCACCGGATACTGGATACGGCAGACCGGTGCGTCGATGACGGTGTGACTGCGGCTGGCATAGTAGCCGATCAGCGGCTCTTTGACGCTGCCGGCGATCGGAAACTGGGCTTTTCCCCGGTAATGCCAGGGATCGTCCATACCGATGATCGGCTGCATTATGCCGGGCTCTAGAATGATGCGACCGATCCGGGTCAACGCCTGCTCGACCTGCTGCTGTTTGTAGCGAAGCTGTTCTTCATACTGCATCATCTGCAGGGTGCAGCCGCCGCAGCGATCGGCCTGCGGGCAGTCTGGAATGATCCGGTACGGTGATGGCTGAAGCAATTGAAGCACATCTGCTACAGCATAACCGGTATGCCGCCGTGTGACATTGACGAGGACCCTGTCACCGGGGATGGCCTCTTGCACGAAAACGGTCAGGCCGTCCACATGACCGATGCCCTGACCTGCATGGTTGATATCCTCAATCAGGAGCGTTGCACTGTCTCCAGGCTGCAGTCCCGCCCCATTCGCAGCTTTTTTCCTGCGATCTTCTTTCTTGATGTTTTTTTTATTAAGATCCTCAATCCCGCGAACGTATTTCCTGCGGTCTTCTCTATTGCGGTTCTCATCCCTGCTGTCTGCCATTTCAATCCTCACGCAGCAACGCTTTAACCGGCTGTCCATCGGCGTCCGGCAGTTCGAGACCCAGCGCCAGCGCAAGGGTTGGCGCCACATCGACGATCGGGCGCCGCTGTACGACTGCTCCCGGCTTAAATGACGGGCCGGTCGCGATCAGGGTCGGCTGCGGCCCCTTGTCCGGCAGATGGCCATGCGTGGCCCGGCCGAAGCGGTAGTCGGCCAGATCAAAGGGGCGCACGATCGGCCGTCGCCAGTCATTACCGAAGGAGGTATAGCCATCGCTCTCGATGACAAAGGAGAAATCGCCATCCAGGTGTTCCTTTTCACGAATTTCCTCGCGGGTGAAGACTTCGCTGATGCCATAGATACCCTCGTCGCGCAGATGCAGCAGCAGTCTGTGTACACGCTCCAAAAGTGCGTTATCCTCCGGATCGCGCAGGTAAACATGAGCTGAGAGCGCGGCGGATTTGCAGAAAGCATCCCAGTCGAGAAAGTTTTCCTGTTCGTCGGTCCGGATCAGACCATGATCGCGCAGGATCACATTGGGATGCAATGTCCGCTTGATATCGAGCTGGCCATGGTCGCTCAGATTGATGAAATCTGTCTGCTCATAGACGCCGGCGTCGCGCGTGGCGTCGATGATCATACGGGTCCAGCGTTCCGTATGCCGCAGCGACTCATTGACCTGACCGGAAAACAGGCCGGAAACATGCCTGGCGCCGTCGATCGCTGCCGGATGGACGGCCAGCAGATCCGGTTTGAATGCCCGGATCAGATCGCAAGCTGCCTGAATCACAAATTCGTCCGCCTGTGGATGCTTACGTTCATGGCCGCGCAGGAGATGCAGATTTTTCTTGACGACAGCTTCCATGACGGGTTCGCTTGAGCCTGATCGGCGGAAAACATCTTCAAGATCGTCATGATCGGACTGGGACCAGTACTCCGCAACCAGGTGATCGACATCCGGGTCGTTGCCCGAAACAGGCCAGAACACGGCAGCTGTCGTCAGGCCGGCTTCTTTGGCAGCCTTGAACAGGGTTTTCGATCGGTTGGCATCGGCAAACCAGTGCCAGGGTGAGGACAAGGCGCCGATCTCAGGCAGCTCATTATTGATGACGCCATGATGCTCCGGATATGTTCCGGAGATGATGCTGGCGTGGACCGGGTAGGTAATGGTCGGATAAATGGATCTGAGGGTGCAGATCTGGGCGCCATGTCGGATCAGGTTACCAAAAGTCGGCAACTGCCTCAGGTAGTCGAGATCTTCCCATACCATGGCGTCGTGCGATAGGATGATCATCTTTTTATGCATCAGTCGGTTTCCTTTCGTCCCGGGTGCCAGCCATAAAGGCCGACCAGCTCCACAAAAGCAACCTTCTCGATCGCCTGTTGTATCACCTGCCCATTGCGATTTTTTGTCACCAGCAACAGATCCTGCCAGCCGCGCGGTCCGACCGGAATGACCATCCTACCCCCGGGTGCCAGCTGGTCAACCAGTGTCGGCGGAACAATCGCAGCGGCCGCCGTCACGATAATGCGGTCAAAGGGCGCTTCTTCCGGCCAGCCCTTACTGCCGTCGCCGACGCGAATTGACACGTTGGTATATCCCAGTTCTGTCAGCCGTTTCCGCGCCTTTTCCGCAAGATCAGCGATTCTTTCCACCGTATAGACTGTTTGGCAGAACGGGGCGAGTAAGGCTGTCTGGTAGCCTGATCCGGTGCCGATCTCGAGCACCCGGCTGGTTGGCTCCGGATCAAGCCGGGCAGTCATTTCCACCACTAGTGTCGGTTGTGAGATCGTCTGGCCATAGCCTATCGGCAGCGGTTCATCAAAGGATGCCATGTCCTTGCAAGCGCCTTCAAGGAACAACGATCGGTCGAGATCTCTGAATGCGTCATGCAGAGCTTTCCGGTCCATAAACAATACCCCCTTTCATGTAACAGATCATGAAGTGTTTTGGTTTTTTGGCGTCAGATCACTGCGCGGATCGACATCGACAACTTCCTTTTTGAACGGGTCGATATAGAGGCCGATCGGACCGCGCGTCAGGTCCTCGGTCGTGTGAAAGATAATATGGATTGTCAGTCGTCCTTTGTGGTTGATGACCTCGAAATCAGGATACTGCCAGTCGATGATCGTCGGATCGCGGCCGGTGTACTCGTAGGCGATCAACAAATACTCATCGCTGTCCAGGTATGTGCGAAAGAAGATGCTGTAGCCTATGAAAAAGACCACCAGGATCAGGCCTGTTATCCAGATGCTTCGCTTGTGGTTTCTGGTCATCGATCAACACTCCTGTTGTCTTCGCTGCCAGTACAATCCGGGGCTGCCTGGCACCGG
>JAWSUP010000078.1:0-13519 GCA_033549405.1 Bacillota bacterium
GCGCTGATGAACTGTTGCGTCTCAGCATCAATCCATCTGCGCTGCAGGGCAGCCGCAATCAGGCCGGGTTATTGCTCGCGAAAGCTTATTGCATAGTGGGCGCCATGGATCCGCTGATTCGCCGCGCGCATCAGACAGACCGTATCCAGGGTTTCCTTCAAGACCACGACAAGGGCTGTGTCTTGCATTTCAGCCGGTACACCCTGAACGTCACGTACGCGTGCCAGGGCGCAGTCGCAGAAACAACCGAGAGTCAGGAGCCCCTGGCCGGCGGCTTTGTGATAGAAGACAGCCCCGACTGTTTTTACCTGGTCGGTGTGTCGTGTGCGTTCACATTTTATTCCAACCGCCGTAAAACCGTCAACATCCTCACCCTGGAAGAGGGCAGTTGGAATGCTTCAGGCTGGCAGCGTGGCCGGATACTGAACGGCGACGAGCGTATGGTGGTTCGGTTCGGTCCGATGCCAAAAACGCTGCGAGTAGAGCTCTACGAATACTGAGCCAGGTTTCGATAGATTCAGGTCAATGCTGAACACACCATACTGGATCAGGACATAGGTCAGGTAGAACTTCTCAGACTTATCGCCAAAGTTCGTCTTGACATTATGAGCAAATTTCGTATGCTCTCAGTATAGTGTCCGCACTTCATAGAATGATAATCAGGAGCGTGATAATAATGCAAAAAGTTAAAATCGGCATTATCGGTTGCGGCAATATGACCCAGTCACATATTAAAGGCATCCTGGAGATTGATGACCGTGTTGCCGTCTGCGCGGTCTGCGACATAGATCTGGAACGAGCAAAAAAGGCAGCTGACAGTCTGGGCGCAGCTCTAGTTTCCCAGGATTACAGGGATGTCGCCGGTCATGTGGATGCTGTGCTGATTGCCCTCCCCCACGACCTGCATTATGAAGTGGGATCGTTTTTCTTAGAAAATAGTGTGCATGTTTTGATGGAAAAGCCTCTGTGCAATAGCGAAGACGAATGCGTACGCCTGATTGAAACAGCTGAAAAAGCAAAAAAAATTTTAATGACAGCCTATCCTGTCCGATTCTGGCCTGTCGTCCAGAAAATGAAAGAACTTGTTGATGCTCATGTTTATGGCGATGTCTTTCAAATGTCAATCTGGACCGAGCAGTTTACAAAATATCCTGTAGGGCATTGGGGGCTCTCTGCCAAGAGACTTGGCGGCGGCCAGCTGTTCAGTCATGGCTGTCACTATATAGACCTTCTGCTCTGGTTTCTCGGAGACCCTGTCAATGGCGTTCACATCGGCACCAATCTCGGCACGCCATGGATGGAAAAGGAAGGCACTTCCAATGCAGTTATCAAATTCGAAAGCGGCGCCCTGGGTTATCATTTTGGCACATGGGGCGCCAGAGGTACGCGTCTTGGTTATAGTTTTCACATACACTGCACAAAAGGCATGCTTGAATATAACAATACCGATCATAAACTCTTTTTTCATTCAAACATAGCAGATGAACAAGGAAACATGAACACAGCATCTGTTAAAGAAGTTATTATGGAAGAGACTGATCCTTCAAAGAAAACACAGTATGAATTTCTGCATTTTCTTGATTGCATACTGACCGGCAAAGAACCACTCACGGATGGGCATTCAAGTCTTCGCAGCCTGCGCGTCATCTGGCGCATGTATGAAGCAGAAGAAAATAATGTCATTGCAGATCTCCGGGGACTGAACTGAAATCCTAAAAACTATAATATGCTTTATGATTTTTACTGATCGGGTGCATATTTCACCTCTTAATTCACAATACTTTTTTTTATTTTAGTTCTTGACAATTTTTTCAAGAGTACTATTATCAAGTGATATGGATATTTTGTCTATCAAAGGAACAGGGAGGGATCCTTATGTCTCACGGTCCGTCAACTGTCTGGAAAGAAGACAGTTCAGTCCACTATAAGTCCAGGCTCGGTGTCATCATGTTTCTGATTTATGCACTGGTTTACAGCAGTTTCATCTTTGTCAACGTTGTCTTCCCCCAGTGGATGAAAAAAGATGTGGGCAGCCTGAATGTCGCAATCGTCTTTGGAGTCGGGTTGATCGTATTTGCCATCATTCTGGCTTTTATCTATAACCACCTGTGTACATTGGCCGAGCGCAAGTCCGACCGTGAAAACAAAGCGGCGGGAGGCCTTGACGAATGAATTACATCGCATCACCTTGGGCAATCGGCATCTTTCTGACTATCGTCCTGTCGGTCCTGATGATTTCTTATCATTTTGCACGCAAAGCCAGATCGGCGTCCGGCTATTATGCAGCCGGTGGTTCCATCCATTGGTCGGTGAACGGTATCGCCTTTGCCGGCGACTACCTGTCGGCTGCTTCCTTTCTGGGTATATGCGGCATGATTGCCACATACGGCTATGACGGATTCCTCTACTCCATCGGTTATCTTGCCGGTTGGATCGTCGCACTTTTTGTCGTGGCAGAACCGATGAAACGACTTGGCAAATACACCTTTACAGATGCGCTGGATGCTAAATTCAAATCCAATGGCATCCGTCTGATGGGCGCCATCAGCACGCTATTAGTTTCGATGTTCTACCTGATTCCGCAAATGGTCGGAGCCGGCGCACTGGTCACCCCCTTGCTCGGTCTGCCCCATGAAGCAGGCGTCATCATGGTTGGCATCATTGTGATTATCATCGTCGCGACGGCTGGTATGGCTTCGACCACTTATGTCCAGTTCCTAAAAGGCTCACTGTTGATCATCTTTTCTCTGGTCCTGGTGTTTCTTGTTTTGTCCAGGGGGTTATCCACCACTCCAGATCAGGGTGGCAATGTTCAATACCATGAGTTTGTCACCCTGAAAGTTTCCGAGATCAGTGATGAGAGCCTGAAGGTTGATGATGCGTCCTATACATTTGAGCGAATCATCACAGCCGGCGATCTGAAGGTCGTCAAGCTGACCAGGAATGGTGTGGACAGCTATTGGACGCTTGACAGCGAACAACAGCAATTGTCCGAGACCGAGACGGTTGTCGTGCAAAGCGACGGAACCGAGTTATACAACGGCGCACCTAAATCAGAAGGTAAGTTTTACCAGGTCGGGAACATGAGTGTCATCAATGGACAGACTACTGCGATTGATGCGCAAACCATGAACCTCTTCAGCTTTACTTCAGCAATAAAAAGCGGTACAGTCGTCCGCTGGGGCAAACAAGTCTTCATGGACGGCGACAGCAAAGTGTCGCTGTACTACCAGATCCCGACCGCCGGCATCGATGTTTTAAGCCCGGGGCTCAAATACAAGGTTGATTCAGCAAAAGGTGCAACCACAGGCGACAAACTCAATTTCATCTCCCTGATGCTGGCACTTTTCTGCGGGACCGCCGCCCTGCCCCATATCCTGATCCGCTATTACACCGTCAGCAGCCCTGCCGCTGCCCGCAAATCGACCATCGTCGCCATTGCCTGTATCGGGCTGTTTTATATTCTCACCTTATATATGGGGCTGGGCGCGATGACCAATGGTGTGCTCGACCTGACAAATGACAATATGGCCGCGCCGCTGCTGGCAAAAAGCTTTGGCATCTCAATCTTCGCGATCATTTCGGCCATCGCATTTGCCACCGTGCTCGGTACAGTCAGCGGACTGATTGTCGCGGCATCGGGTGCTGTTGCTCATGATCTTGTCGACCGGCTTTTCGATCGCAAGCTCGATGACAAGCGCAAAGTCCTGTATGGAAAAATTACAGCCATTGGTGTTGGCTGCATTGCCATCATCCTGGGTATTCTCTTTAAAAATATGAATGTATCATTTCTGGTTGGCTGGGCTTTCGCTGTCGCCGCTTCAGCCAATTTGCCAGCCATCATCATGATCCTGTTCTGGAAGCGTACGACGGCGAAAGGTGTCATCGTTTCAATCACTGTCGGCCTGATCGCTTCGCTGACGCTGATTCTGCTCTCCCAGGATACCTTCACCCTGGTCTATGGGATAACCGATCGCGCTGCTCCGGTCACTATCAGCAACCCGGCAATTTTTTCTGTACCGCTCAGTTTTCTGGCCCTGGTCATCACTTCCCTGCTGACACAAAAGAACGGTCAGCAACTCACGCCTGATCAGTACCAGAACAATTAAGAGGCAGTTAGTAAATCAGGTGGTTTTTTCCCGAAAGATTGACATAACCGGTCAATCTTTCGGGAAATTTATTGAGCAAGCCATTTATGAGCATCCCCTGAAACAAGATCGTAATATAGTGTACAATAGAAGAAAATCAGAAACCGGGAGAGCAGCGACATGAAGTTCATCCGCAAACTGCTGGGCAACCTGATAAGCGGAATCGCAAAAGCGCATGCTTTTGTTCTGGATGGTCTTGTCTACATCCTCGAGACGGGCGTGCTGTTGGCAAAAAGCTTTATCAAAGGCTGCGTCGTCCTGCTTGGCATGGGCGGCTGCCTGGCTGTTTTCATATTGATAGGACCGGTCGGAGGCTGGCTGATCAGTCACCCTGCAGCGCTGGCTGCCGTGCTTTTCATCCTGGTTTTTCCGATTCTGGGCGCAGCATCAGTTTCATTTCTTAAGTATTTCAAAGCGGTCAGCACCAATTATCTGTTTAACCTGGCCCGTTTTCTGAAGGATCACGGCAACGTCCAGTACAGGTCCTATCGCTACTACAAAGAGGCATATCGGCAGGCAGAAGAAGCGGCAGCACGTCGTGAACAGGCTCGCCGGCAACAGCAGCAGCGAGAATGGGAACAACGTTTCTGGCAGTGGCAGCAGCAAGGAGGCCAATGGCAGCAGGGCGAGCGGCCAACAGCCAATCCTTATGTAGACTTCAAAAGCAAATACGAAAAAAGCTGCGCGACCCTGGATGTTCCGGTTACCGCCGATCAATACAAGATCAAACTGGCATACCGCCGCAAAGCGAAAGCCTACCACCCCGATGTGAACAAAGATCCAAATGCGACCCGGCAGTTTCAGGCCATCAGTGAGGCTTACGAATTTCTGAATGAAGATAACATACGCCGATACCAGACGATGAAACAGTAATTTTACAGGAGACACTACTATGACGCACAAACCCAACATCCTGCATCTTTTTGTCGATCAGCAGCGCTTTGACACAATCCGGGCATTAGGCAATCCGGTTATTAAAACGCCCAATCTGGATCGCCTGGTCCAGTCCGGTATCGCCTTTACCAATGCCTATACGCCGTCGCCGGTGTGCATCGCCGCCCGCTGCTCCATGATTCATGGCCAGTATCCTGTCCACACAGGTTGCTACGACAACATGCCCATGCCTGAAGATGGCCGGGACACCTTCATGTCAGTCCTGACGCGTAGCGGTTACAGGACCCATGGAATCGGCAAATGCCACTTCTCACCTGATCTCTATGCCATGCGCGGGTTCCAGACGCGGGAGATACAGGAAGAGGGTGGCGGTGCATCCTTGAATAACCAGCCTTATCTCAGCTATCTGTACGACCAGGGCTACCATCATCTGCTCGAACCAAACGGAATCCGGGGCGAGATGTATTATGTGCCCCAGCCTTCCCAGCTCCCTGCGCGTGATCATCCCAGCCAATGGATCGGAGACAGGTCAGTCCGGTTCATCTGCGAGCAAGCTGAGATGCGAGACCCCTGGTATCTTTTCGCAAGTTTCATCCACCCGCATCCGCCTTTTGCACCGCCCAATCCGTGGCACAAGCTCTATCGACCGGACCAGATGCCGCTGCCCAATCTGCCGGACGATTTCGAGTCGCTGCAGACACTGGTCAACCGCTGTCAGAACCGGTACAAATACCGGGACAATGGATTTGATCTCAATCTTGTCAGGGCGATCAAGGCTTATTATTATGCCTGTATCTCATTTGTAGACTACCAGATCGGCCGAATTCTTGATGAACTGGATCGCACCGGCCAGACTGATCAGACCCTGATCATCTTCACAGCCGACCATGGCGAACATCTCGGGGATTACAAGTGCTTCGGCAAACGATCGATGCATGACTCCTGCGCCAGAATCCCCCTGATCCTGAGTATGCCGGACAGGTTTACCGGCGGCAGAACCTGCTCTGAAGCAGCCAATCTTGTCGATCTGGCTCCAACAATTCTGGCTCTTGCCGATGCATCAATCGATACGCATCAGCCAGATGGCGTTGATCTGGCACAGCTGGCCGAAGGAACGATCAGGCGGGATACTGTTTTCAGCCACAATTTTTTCGATGGCAGCGCTTTTCTGGAAAGAGATGCCGCATTCTCATCCTTCATCGCGGAACGTGACAACCGGTTTGCAGTTTTCAGTTCCTATATGGCTGTCAATAAAGACTGGAAATATATCTACAGTGCACCGGACAGTCGGGAATTCCTGTTTGATCGACAGTCAGACCCTAAAGAAACACGCAATGTTGCCGGCAATCCCTTCCTCAGCAATATTCGTCAGCAGATGAATACACGTCTTGTAGATTATGTAAAACAGGGTCAACTGGCCTGTGCTATCGAGAACAATGCTTTCCGGCCATTTCGTTTGCCGCACTTTATCCGCGATCCGGATGCCGGACATCTCATCCAGGATGGCTATACCCCCTGGACTTCTGCATCGATTCCCGGATACAGTGATGATGTGATTTGAGCAAGAGTCTATGTTTCACAAATCATTATTATCTTAATATAATATAATTTAATGATTCGATTGATTATAATCAGAATCTCGAAAAAAATATTTTGCTGAAAATGGTGCAAAAGTTAGTGAAACGTGGTATGATAAGAACGTTGGACTTCGTAACAGGATTTTTCCGGTCACGAATTGAAGCACCCTAATATGCCAGGAGAATGGCTAAGACCAGACCTGTGCCAAAAACGAAAGAGGATTTTAAAAATGCCAGACAAGAACATTCAATGCAAAGATTGCGGAGCAACGTTTGCCTTCACCGAGAGTGAGCAAGCATTTTATCAGGAAAAAGGATTCGATAACGAACCACAACGCTGTCCGGAATGTCGTGCAGCTAGAAAACAAGCCAGAAACAGCGGCGGAGGCCGTGGCGGTTATCGTGAAGAAAGGGAAATGTTCCCGGCTACCTGTTCTGAGTGCGGAAAAGAAACGATGGTTCCCTTCAGACCGTCAGGTGACAAGCCAGTTTACTGCAAGGAATGTTATCGGCCCAGAAGCCGCTGAGATTTTAAATTACTGACTACCACATGACCTGAGACGAAACCTCCTGCTGCGTTTTGCTGCAGGAGGTTGTTTCTTTTCTCATTGATCCTCAACTGACCGGCTGAACCGGATCCTATACAAGGCAAGGAGGTTGCTTTTCCGATGCACAACAAACAAGGCATCAATCCATTCGACCATTTGCTGTCCAGAGCACGGCTTAAGGGGAATCAGTTGCCATACCATGAAGTGATGACGACCATGGAAACGGCAGACATTGATCTTGAGCAAGCTGAAACCATGCTGAGCAAGCTGGAATCGATGGGCGTCACCATAAAACCGGATCCTGTGCCTGAAGACAGCGAGACAACAGACAATACGGCTGAATCAGACCATCTGGATGGTGTTAATACAGATGATCCTGTTCGCATGTATCTGAAGGAAATCGGCAAAATCAACCTGCTTACCAGAGAAGAAGAAATCGAACTGGCAGAGGCCATGATAAAGGGTGACGATGATGCCAAGAGGCGCTTATGCGAAGCCAATCTGCGCCTGGTTGTCAGTATTGCCAAACACTATATCGGGCGGAATATGCAGTTTCTTGACCTTGTTCAGGAAGGCAACATCGGCTTGATGAAATCCGTTGACAAATTTGATCACACAAAGGGATTTAAATTCAGCACCTACGCGACTTGGTGGATCCGTCAGGCCATAACCAGGGCGATCGCCGACCAGGGCAGAACCATCAGGGTTCCCGTGCATATGGTCGAACTGATCAACAAAATGACACGCAGTCAAAGACGATTGCTCCAGGATCTGGGCAGAGAACCTGATATCTATGAACTGGCCGATGAACTGGATCTGTCTGTCGAGAAAATCAGAGAGATCCAGAAGTTTTCCCAGGAACCAATCTCACTGGAAAAGCCGATTGGCGAAGAAGGCGACAGCATGCTGGGCGACTTCATTCCAGATGATGACGCCACCTCGCCTGCCGAATTCGCCGCCCATTCCCTGTTTCGCGAACAGCTGCTGATCATCCTGACCACGCTGACGCCCAGGGAAGAAAAAATCCTGCGCCTGCGCTTTGGTATTGATGACGGCCGCTCCAGAACACTTGAAGAAGTCGGCAAGGAATTTAACGTCACGCGCGAACGCATCCGCCAGATTGAAGCCAAAGCCCTGCGCAAACTGCGCCACCCCTCCAGGAGCCGCGCTTTAATGGGTTTTCTGGATTAATTGTACTTAAGGGCTTATAAGAATTTACTTGGTCATTTTCACATGATATTGGCGAGTCTGGTCAATAGCACGTGAAATCTATTGAGCAAGTTATTATTTAACAGCCCCTAACAATTGACGCAGTACCATTATTCCAGGTTTGCATCAGGGCCATTGTATATGAAAGATCGTTTGCAAAAAGCACATAAAAACTACACATCCATCTGGCATAATGAACATATATTGGTTTCGTTACCTATCTAGCGAAACAGAAGCATAGCATTTGCGAACGCAATGGATTTTTAGAAAGCAGTGATATTATGATGCATGATTATTTTCGAGACGGAGCATTCGATCGTTTCAGGAATCAGGACTATGGATGGATGATGGGGCGAGGCCTGTTGATTCTCCTCGGTCTGATTCTGGTTGTTGCGATTGTGGTTGTCGTCATTGTTGTTTTGGTCCGTCTGTCCAAAAAAACTTCAGATTATCCGGTAAATAGCCAGATGCAGCAGCAAAACCGCTCCCAACTGCCGACTGGTCAGAGTGAATCGGCTGATAACAGACAAGCTTTAGCCATTCTGAATGAGCGGTATGCCCGCGGTGAAATTGATGACGAAGATTATCAACGCCGCAAGCAGAATCTTGTGCGATGAAATTACATTTACCTGATATCAAGACCAAAATAATCGATTGCCTGTGAAAGCGATCCTGTGTTTGCTTCTGATCGCCATCCTGGTATTTTCTGGAACTGCCTGCAACAAGGGCAGTTCTTCAGGTACAATAACTGAACCGGTCATGACCGAGGCCACGACGACACTTGGGAACGGTCAAGTTACGATAGTCCAACCATTTATCTCGATAACAACGGCGCAGAAATCGTACTCAGGCCAGGCAATACCTGGATTGCCCTGCATCCAGACAATAGAGAAATAGCGATCAGTTTCATTGATTAATAACAACTGATAAAAATAGCTTGACAAAATGCCATTAACAGCGTTAACTGAAGAAGTCGCAACCGCGACGCCTGGATTATTAAAAGTGGCCCGGATGCAGGAACGCCTTGCGATCCCGGACAGCAACATCGGAAGGCACGCAAGGATCATGCACCCAGTCAGGGATTGTCAGACTCCTGATCGTGAAAGAATCATGACTCAATTGACCTAACAGTCAATCAATGCAATCGGAACCTGTTACACACACATCGCTATCGAGTCCAAAAGACCAGAACAAACGAAAAATTCCACCCAAAAGAACAAAAAATTTTCCAGTAGAGGCTATTATGCTGCAACTGGGCCAAAAAGCGAAAGAGGATTAAGAAACATGCCAGACAAAAACATCACATGCAAAGATTGTGGAGCAACATTTGTTTTTACCGAGAACGAACAAGCTTTCTACAGAGAAAAAGGATTCGATAACGAACCACAGCGTTGCCCTGAGTGCCGTTCTGCAAGGAAACAGGCCAGGAACGGCGGCGGAGGCCGTGGCGGTTACCAGCAGCGTGGCGATCGGGAAATGTTCCCGGCCATCTGTTCTGAATGCGGCCGTGAGACCATGGTCCCCTTCAGACCGTCAGGTGACAAACCGGTCTACTGCAAAGATTGCTATCGGCCAAGAGGCCGCTGAGGATCACACATAACGTGATACCGTCCTCAGGCTAAAATCATCAGGACCAGATCTTTCATCCCTGCAAATTGGACCACCATGAAAACCACACGTCAGACAGCCCCTTGCCAGTCAATGGCAGGGGGTTTTTATTTCAATCTGCACGTTTTCCCGACAATGATCCACAGCTGCTTTGCAAAACGTGTGCAGAGACGTATACTGGGCATTGTCAAGATAATAGTGTATCTTTTTCGCAGGAATTGTGGTGCTGGTTCTGAAGCGTCATACCCGGCGGAAATGCTAAGAGGCGACGGATGAAACTGCTCTTCAGATTATTGATTTTAGTATTGATTCTTTCTTTTCCAATCTGTCTTTCATCTTGTCTTTCCGATCAAGATGCAGATGACGACCGGCTGATAAAGATCGATTTAGATAGCAAACAGCTAAAAAAACAGATGCAAATTCTGGTCTGGCTGCCAGAAATGCTTGCAGAGAATCAAGACTATCCTGTTCTTTACTTCCTGCCAGATGGTGGTGGATCCGCTCACACAGTGATTCATGATTACCTGATCGGCAGGACAGCCGATGAACTGGTCGAACAAGGTGTGATTGAACCAATGATCATTGTTGCTGTTTCCACGAACAGAAGTTTTTGTATTAATTCAGCTGCAGAAGTGCGCCAAATAGAAACTGCAAGTGGTACATCATTTGTCGAGGGACCGTATGAAGATTATCTGATAAAAGAAGTAATCCCGATGATCGATGAGCAATTCCCGACCAAGACAGACCGATCCGGCCGCATGATCGGCGGATACTCCATGGGAGGATACGCTGCGCTCCATTTAGCTTTTCGTAATCCTCAGCTGTTCAGTCGTGCAGGCGGTCACAGTGCTTCACTGTTTCCCGATTCATTTCCTGATGAGAGCATATCTGACTGGCTCTATCCAGATGAACTGACCAGGGACCAGCGGGATCCAATTCGTCTTGCTCAAACACAAGATCTTTCTGGCTTAAGTATTTATCTGGACACAGGGCAAACAGATGTCAACCTTGAAGGCAACGCATTGCTGGCACAAGTCCTTGAAGATAACGCCATTCCTTGTGTAAACCACATCTTTTCCGGATCGCATGGTCGTTACTACTGCCAGGCGTACATGAGTGCCTATCTGGAATTCTATGGCAAGCCATGAGCTTCATGATCTTTAGGCCTGATAAACCTTCCCGATAATTAACAAAAGAACCTGATCATCCAGCGTTATCCGCTGATGTGTCCGGCGCTCCTCGCCTGTCTGGAATAACCGATACCCATTTGACTTTGAGGATCATCACAATCGTGATCAGCATGGTCATATAGTTGGAAAACAGACTACCCCAGAATACAGCATTGAAGCCAAGATATTTTTCTGTCAGTAAAATGAAGAAATAGCGCAACAGCCAGACGCGCAGCAGGCTGATCACCACAGTGATCCGCGTTCGGCCAAGCCCGATGAAAGCGCCTTGCAGCACCATGCTGATACCGAAACCGATCACAGCATATAGATAAATATTGAGCGCATTGTTGGCGACATCCAGCACAGCCTGCTGTCGTGTGAATAGTATTGTCAGCCGCGGTGTCACCGGCACAACGACCGCTATCATAACAGCTGCAGTTATCGCGCTGATAACGCTTCCGGCCAGGCAAGTCCGGCGCGCGCGCAGCTCTTGTCCAGCGCCGATGTTCATGCTGACAAGAGTCGTTACGGCAGCCCCATATGATGAAGGCAAAAGGAAGCACAAATTGGAAATATTGCTGGCTATTCCAGCACCATTGAGTACGACAGCACCATATTTTTGCACCTCGTTATTGATCAGGTAGAATCCCAGGTTGAGGATCAGGCTGGAAAGAATGGATGGAAATCCGACTTGCGCCAGTTCCTTCAGAATCGGCCCATTAAAACGAAAACCGGCCAGAATCAGTCGGTCGCTACTTGTTTTCACGAATAGCTCATAATACATCCAGCCACAGATCAGGACATTAGCAGATAATGTTGACAGGACTGCACCAACGAGTCCTAATCGAAAAACACCGATATATAACGCATTGAAGACCACTTTTGCAATCATCAGAATCACGATACGGACGAATGTGTCTTCCGGTCTGCCGTTGGCATTCTTGATAGCGTTGTAGACAGCGCCGACGAATGAGAACGGCAACACAAGCGCATTAAGCGCCATATATGTAAAAACTGCATCAGCTATGTCTTCATTGACGTGGGCGGTGATCGGGAATGCTGCTGCGATCATGAACGGAATCAAGATAAAGCCGGACAAAAAAGCTGCGACAGCCATTTGCGTCGACACGGCTTTGGCATCGTCGATGTCACCTTTGCCGTTCGCCTGGCCGATAATTGCCATACCGGCAATGCTCAAGCCTTGAGCAAGGGCGCCAAACATGCCGACGATGGGTGCGCTATAGTGGATGGCGCTGGCTGCGATCGTACCTACAATGTTGTTAATGAACAAGCCGTCAACGATCGGAATGACTGCTTGAACCAGCCCCATCAGCAGTGCTGGCACGGACAGCATCAGGATAGTTGACGGAATGGATCCGTTCAGGATCAGGGCACGTCTTTGTGCCGTATTTTGTTTTAAAAAATGCATGGCCAATTGTAGACTGCCTGCTTTCCAGCGGATAGCCGCTGCATTTATTCTGCTGCCGATTATACCGCCTGGCAGAGCATTGAGCAATGCAACGTATCAGGTCAAGTTGCGGATCCACCTCCCGGCTTTAAAGTAATGACGACCTAAAAGCGCTTTGACCAACTCAGCTGATTGCAGAATCAGATAGAAAACAGCAATATCCGGTTTGATCAGCAAGCCAAAGATCAAAGCCAGCGGGATCAAGAAAAGCCAGACAAATCCGGACTCCATCACCAGAAAAGCCCTGTCATCTCCGCCGATGCGCAGTGTATAGAAAAAGATGACGTTCAATGTAATCAAGCCATAATAGACGCTGTTGATGCGCAGCATGCTGCTGGCCAGGCTGCGGATTTCCGGTGTGACCTGAAACAAGAGTGGAATCCGGCTTGACAACAGAAAGATGAGCAAGCCATACAAGGCTGTGACAATAACACCGAGCAGCAGTATTCGGTGGGCATTGTTGCGCGCCTCGTCAAATTTGCCGGCACCCAGGCGGGCGCCTACCATAACAGAAACAGCAACACTGGTGCCGCCATACACAATGAAATTGAGATTGGCTGTCGTCTCGACGATCGCAAGACTGGCAACTACTTGCTCATCGACCTGGCAGTAACTCCAGAACAGGACCGTCATGCCAACCGACCAGAGCAGCTCCATCCCCATAAGGGGCAGACATTTTCCGGCAGCCTGGCGCAGGTGGTTCCGATTCAGGTTGCGAATAGCACGGGGATCCAGATTGAAGTAGTGTTGTCCTGCAACCAGAACAAATATATAGATGCCCATCTCAACAAGGCGGGCGATCAAGCTGGCCAGTCCGGCGCCGCCTGTTCCCATTGCAGGCAATCCAAACTTGCCAAAAATCAACAGATAGTTCAACAGTGTATTCAGCGCGACCGCA
>JAWSUP010000079.1:0-13369 GCA_033549405.1 Bacillota bacterium
AGCTTAACAGTGGATCTTTCTTCCGTACAGGTGTGCTGGTTTATACGCTTACCATTCTTCCAGGCGCTGGTTATCTCTGCATGCGAGGATGCTACTGAATATGGAGCCAATACCGTATTTGATGTGTACTGCTTTACGCCAGAATATGTCAGGAGATTACCAAATCAAGAATTGTTTGAAGTCTATTTTCTGGGGTATCCCGATAATGATGTGCACGAGATCGCGCACAATATTAAATTCTATGCTCAGCCAACAGATTGGATTGCTCAAGTGAACGATCTGTATTTAAAAGAGGTGGCAGCCAGATGTTATCAGGTCAATCAAACCTTGATGAATCAGTGCAAACAATATGGTTATCCATTCATCAATACAAAGAGCGGTGTTGAACGAGATAAGATGCTTGAAGAATTGTATTCTGATATAACTTTTCGACTGGACGAACCGTGATAATGTGACGATCTTCTTTCGATATTTAGCAGATTACACTGGAGGATTATTTAGTTGTTCGTTCGCCATACCCCTGGTTCAGTATTGCCTTTGGCATTTTGCAGATATAGGAGCGAGTTGGATTGACAAATTGGGTGCAGCGCGCCTCCATAATCTGGCTGGCTAACGCGAAGCATTCTTCAGCTTCTATCGCGTACCTTGAGCAAACAAAACGGATCAACTCGCTGCAAGCTGAATAAAAAGAATCATCCGTTGATTCAAGGCAGGCAACAGCCATCAGGTAATCGTTGTTTTCAGCACGGACAAAACGCTGCTTTGATTTTTCGCCGGCCAGTTCAACCTTCAAGGTAACCCTGGCACGGCATTCAATGCCACCGGCATTGCATATCTCGCCATCGCCCTGTATGGCGTGAACATCTCCCACATTGAGCAAGGCACCCGGATAATGTACAGGAAGATAGAGGGTCGTTCCTGCTGTCATCTCATTGACATCCATATTCCCGCCATAGTAACCGCCATAGCTGTTGTTCTTGCCCTCCGGGGCAGCTGTACCGATTGTGCCGATCATCGGCCGCACAGGCAATTTTAATTGTCCGCTCCAATGAATGAATCCGTCTTTGATCAGAACGGTTCTTGGGCAGGGTCCGATATCATGGCCCATGATCTGTTGATTCAATCGCTTGTCGAGAATACATGTATAGCCGATTTCTTCTGGTTCTACGCCAAGAATGTGTACGGCAATGATGTTCCCGGGCTGTGCGCCTTTAATCCCGATGCAAACCGTCGGATTGGGGCCTTTGCTTTTTTCAGGAGACCAGATATCTGTGGGCTTTTGCAGCCACGAACCTGAGCACAGCTCAGTGTCGACGGCAAAAACTTCTCCTGGGTCCGCATAAATTGCAGGTTTGTTAGCAGCAGAATGGCTGTACCAGACTTCATCTCTTCCAGCAATTTTCATTGTCATTTCATTCCCTTTCTCAAGATATCGGTCGGATTTAAAATAATGTTCCATTTTTATTCATCATCGCGATGAGATCATCTTTATCTTCCCGGAAAGTCCTGTATGCAGGTTTATTACCGTTTGGCCTATATACTGTCTCCATTCTGTATGGCGGCAAGATTTGAGGTGTTTTAAAGCGAGTCTTTGCCTCCGAGAACTTTTTCAAAGACTTAGCAGCGCCCTCAAAGATGAGCTCTCTGGCTATCTCGGGATGTCTGTGAATCGCTGCAATATTCCTGTTCCTGTATCCTTCACAGTCATATTCATCACCGGAGCCGGGGTTTAGTCCCTTCTTGACGGCCACGGTCTCTATACCCACTACAAAGGCGGTGGCTTCCTTGGCAAAGGCTTCATCCCCTGAACCAAAAACTGGCGTGACCCCGAGGTATGCTCCCAGTAGGGCTAACTCGCCGAACTCACCAACGCTCAGGTCGTTTATGCTGCAATCCAGAACATCAAACCAGCCCGTATGGGCTATATGCGCGTATGCTGTTCCGGCTTTGGCATGCTGTCCGATCCAGGCCATAGCATCAAAGGTGTTGTCCAGGCCAAACGGATACGGACCCGGGAAACCTCTTTGATAAAGCACTCTCTGATCAAGTAATAAATTGTTGACACCGCCGCATCCATGACCGTCGGCAACCACGATCTCTGTTGCACCCGCCGAGAAAAAACCTTCTATGGCAGCATTGATTTCAAGTGTCAGGAGTTTTTTCCCTTCCTCATAGTATCGACCGGAAACACTCACCCAGTCATCATGATCCAGAACACCGCAAACGCCTTCCATGTCTGTCATGATGTATATTTTCATGATCAATGCCCCCTATGCTTTTGGCAGTACCTTCATTCATCTAACCTGAGCAGCCTGACGCTGTTTTTCCACATCAGCTTATCAAGAGCAGCATCGGACAACTTTTGTTTTTCTTTTAACTCCTTTATATAGTGCACTTGTTTATTCGGTCTTGCAAGATCACTCCGAAGACAGGAATCGGTCCCGAACATGAGTCGGTCCTGGAATTCATCAATATATTCAATGCCGAATCCATAATCTCTGGTCAACGCGTTATAACCGCTGTGCGCAGAGATGTCAGCCCACAGATTAGCATACTGCCTCATGAGACGGGGAACGGCACCACTTTTGACAACAGGTCCTGTCGGATAACCGGATCTCTGATCAGGTGGCACTTCGAGCGATATTTCAGCCCAGAATGTGGGGCCGTGACCGATAAACACTGTATCTGGGCAGGCTTTCAAGGCATGCTCAAGCCTGGGAAGCCCCAGACTGTCACATAGCCCGTAGCTGTAAGCGCTATCCATCATGTCGAAAAGAACCGGGAAGTCGAATTCTCCAGCCTGGCGGTAAAGGTTCAGGCAGCGGGGATCGTCAAAGTCCATCTTGGGCAAAAGCTCTCCCAGTCCCCGGCAACCTCTCAAGCGATATTCTGTGAGCAGATGACGAAAATCCATATCCGGCCTGTTGCCGTATCTGGGATCGATCAGGCAAAAAGAGAACAGACGATCTGGATACTTTCGGCAGGCGGCAATTATATCTTCTGTGTCAGACTCAAGATAGGCGCCCTCGGGATGTTCACTCAGGGGCAGCAGGCAAGTTTTGTCAATTCCCCAGGCATCCATTTTTGCAATAACATTCGTAACATCGATGAATTCATTTCGATTAGGCGAGATCCTGCCGATATGGCCATGGATATCAATCAACATATTTCTGCGATCTCCCGCTTGCTCAGCTTATTTTTCCTTCAACTGGTCTTGGTCTTCCATGGGTAAGGTTTCCTGAATTGTTCAGAAGTCTTAATGCTGGTCATAATGTTTGAGGTTTGTGCATCAACCGCGCTATTATCTATACAAGAACATCGCAGACCCGACATGGGCACTGCCATTATGATCAATGCTGGGCCGTATCGAACCTGATTGATGATCATCACCTCAGAGAATAAGCTTTTGGTACAGCCGCTTCTCGACATTAGTTTACACAAATCATTATATCATCATCCATCAAATAATTCATTTATATGAGGAACCTGATATATCTCCTAAATCAGCCTTGCTCCAGTTAATCAGATCCGTTCGATGCTCTTTGGAGACGCCCTTTGGACGGTCGCCATTCTCATCCGAAAAATCAATCTCAAAAAAGCAGTCGGTCACATCATAAATGACATACTGCGGCTCCTGACTGATCAGTTCATTCACGCGCGTGTCATGGTATAATTGTACATAGACCATCTGCTTGGCTCAGCCCTATGTGTCACAATAGATGCAATAGACCAAAGAAAAGAGTATCCTGAAGGTACTAGAACGGAGGGAGATCTATGATAGTCTCAGCTTGGCAGGATGGTACATACGGTATCCGTGTCGGAAAAGAGAATGCTCAAAAATGGTTTCAAAAAGATTGGAAGAGCATTGAAGTTGAAATTAATGGCCGTTTATATACATTCGATCTTTCTCCAACCTTTTGGACAACCAATCCAGAATTTAGAGAAGGACCTATTCCTCATTGGCTTGAGATGCATGGTTATCTAAGTTGGCCAAAACGAAATCCGCCTAAGTTTGAACTGATTGTCATAGAAGGAAATCGATTCCGCTTAATAGAACCCGTGAAAAGACGTAATAAAAAAGCACCATATATATTTTAGTTTATGTGGCATTTACGATATCTGACACTTCCATTATCTGCAAAATAAATAACACAGGTGACAGCATTCTCTGAGGAAGTGCTGTAAGATTAGCAAATAAGAAGATATGTAATCTTCGGTGAATGTTTATGATATGGGAGTGATCACAATGTCGCATGCTGAACTGCTCAAAATATTGCAGTCACGCTTTTTGGTCAATATGGATCGACATGCTGATTTGGCGTGGACTGATATAGAGGAAAGACTGAAAACGAGCGAGCGCAAACTCAATTCACTCGCCGCCATGGAAGAATCCGGCGGTGAACCGGATGTTGTCGGCTTTGATCAAGCAACCGGCGAATACATTTTCTACGACTGCTCGGATGAGAGTCCCCAGGGGCGGCGCAACACATGTTATGATGATGCAGCCTATCTTTCGCGCGTCAAGAAGAATGTCTTTCCGGCCGGCAGCGCGCTGGAAATGGCTGCTGCCATGGGAATTGAAGTGTTGACAGAAGAAGAATACCGTGCTCTGCAAAAGCTGGGGGAATTCGACCTGAAGACATCGAGCTGGCTGAAGACACCACCGGCAATCAGAAAGCTGGGCGGAGCCATTTTTGCAGACCGCCGCTACGATCATGTCTTCGTCTATCATAACAGCGCTCCGTCTTTTTATGGCGTACGCGGTTTTCGCGGTTCCCTGAGGGTGTGAAAGGTGTAATGCTTTTAGGTTGGTCAAGCGTGGCCAGTCATACATTGGGAGGATTTTATGTCCGGTTATAATTTGTTGAATGAAATGCTGTTGCAGCGCAACTTGCCTGAGCTTTGGCCTGATGCACCAACCTTTCCAACCGCGGCAGACTGGGAGCGGCGCCGCCAGGCGATCGTTGATATTTTAAGTCGCCATGTCTATGGTCGTATGCCCGGTCATCCAGCTGAAGTCAGTGCGAAAGTCTTGTCCGAAGACCGCCATGCTTTTGCCGGCAAAGCCGTGCAGCAGACGATCGAGCTGACTATGGACCTGCCGAATGGGCGTTTTTCCTTTCCGCTGCAGTATCTGCTGCCAATAAAGCCGCGGTCAGCAGACCCGGCCGACTGGTCTGGCTTTCCATTTTTCGTGCATATCGCCTTCCGACCGGATGTTCCGGACAAGTATCTGCCGGCTGAAGAAATCATCGACGAGGGGTTTGCCCTTTTCAATTTTTGCTACCAGGACATTACGCCGGACCAGGACGACCAATTTGTGGCAGGTTTGCCGGCCAGTTTCCCCTTGCTGCAGGATCAGCCGGATCGCTGGGGTAAAATCGCCATGTGGGCCTGGGCGGCATCCCGTGTCATGGATTATGCCAACCAGGCAGTCCTTGCCGGCGCGCCGCTCGATCTGCAAAAAGCGGCTGTCATCGGTCATTCTCGCCTGGGAAAAACAGCCCTTTGGGCAGGCGCCAACGACACGCGTTTTCAGTTTGTCATCAGCAATGATTCCGGCTGTGCCGGCGCCGCCCTGGAACGGGGAAAATCAGGCGAAGATGTTAAAGCCATCACGGACCGTTTCCCTTACTGGTTTTGTCCGGCCTACCTGCAGTATGCCAACGCGCCGGACAGCATGCCGTTTGACCAGCATTTTCTGCTTGCGGCCAGCGCACCGCGCCATGTCTATGTCGCCAGTGCGGCAGAAGATGCCTGGGCCGATCCGGATGCCGAATTCCTCTCGGCATTTGCGGCTGGTGCAGTTTATCGGCAGCTGGGTCTTCTTGGGTTGCTGACAGACAGATTGCCGGACGACAACTGCCGGCTGACAGAAGGCCACATCGCCTACCACCGGCGTCCGGGTACACATTACCTGAGCCGTATGGACTGGCAGCGGTTTATGGATTACATCAGCCGCATGCCTTAAGCATTAACCTGTGCCAGATCGCAGAATGGCACGATGCAGCCCTTAAGCCATGGTGGCGAGCATCTCTCCTGTCACCTCATAGAGTGGTTCATTGCCGTCTATTATGCGCAGAAAATCATCTATCACGTATTGAGACAGGCGATGGACTTCATTGCCCGTACTGCCGGCTATGTGTGGCGTCAGAATAACGTTATCCAGTGACAACAGCGGGTTACCGGCCATTGGCGGCTCCGGATCCATCACATCCAATATAGCCATACGACCTGGCTCATTGATCAGAGCTTTCATCAAGTCTTTTTCCACGACCTGGGCGCCGCGACCCGTATTGATAAAAACCGCCTGAGGCAGCATAGCGTCAAAATGCGTCGATGTGAGGATGTGCCGTGTCTGGGGATTGTTTGCCAGGTGGTTGGAAATCGTCTGGCATTGTGAAAATATGTCAGGTAAATCCCAGCATTCGACGCCGAGTTCTTGAGCGCGTTTTTCAGACAGGAAAGGATCAAACACCTTAATCTCCACGTTCAATTCGCGCAGCTTCTGGATGACCAGCGATCCGATCATGCCAGCGCCCAGGATGCCGACCTTTGTACTGTAATTCCCCGGAAAAAGGCCTGACATCTGTCGTGCAGCCTGGTAATCCGTTTTTGCATCGCGCATGCAATGAAAAAAGCCCTTGTTGGCTAAAATGATCTGCGCTGACGCGTACTCAGCGACAGGAACACCATTCGCCTGCCATGCGCTGATAACGCGGATCCCCTTATCAATAAACGGGCGGGCAAAGGCCTGCACACTTCCGGCTGCATAAAACACCGCTTTTACATTTGGGAAGTACAGCCCGATCTCATCTGCAGAGAGCGAGGGCATACCCCATGTCGAGAAAATATAATCCGCCGATCGTGTCATCTCCGCATGATTTGATAGGGTTTTAGACGTGATAATAACATCCTGTAGCGCGCACTTGCCTTTTATTTGAGCGATATTTGCAGCAGGATATACTTCGTTTATTTTATCCGGGTTATTGCTTAATAAAATTGCCTGCATGTGATACACCTCACTTATCTGTCATCATATAACGGATCGATCAGCAGGAGAAACCAGCCTGTTGAATACGGATGCTGGCTTAGCTCAGTTGGTGCATGCTTGTCATTCAGTCATCCAGCAAACGGTTCAGCGTCATCGCATCACTGACAGCCTGGTCCGGATTATCGTGCAGCACGAACTCCAGCATGGCATATCGATCTCCAGGTACAGACTTGATGAGATCAAAATAGCTGCGCCACTGTACGCTACCCTCTGACAGCGGTCGCCGCTCCTGGGCACGTGGCCAATAAAAGACATGGATGTGGCTGAGCCAGGACGATATAGCTTGGAGTCCTTCTTGAGCAGTCGCAGTATCCATGTCACTCGGCGGCTGCCAGTAGCAAAACAAATTCGGGTGTCCAGCCTGATTGAGCAGGTTAACCGCAGAGTCTGATGTGTCCGTCAACGTATTCATGTGGTATTCGAAGGCTATTCTGATGTTTTCCGACTCTGCCATTCTGGCGATTCTAGCACTGTCATCGATGACGACCTTTTGATACACCGCGCTGGCCTTATTGGATGGCTGGTTGCCGGCCCAGACTCGGATAACCGGTGCGCCCAATGCTTTGGCAGATGTTAGTACGTCGGCAAAATCTGGATTTTTGATCGATGGCGCTTCGCCAGCCCGATAATACGATCCGTAGCTGGCTACAGTCAGACCGGCATCTTCAGTCATAGCCCTAATGGTCTTCGCGCGCTCTGTGTCGCCATGGGGGACATGAACATCGCCGCCCCATTCAATACCGCTTAGGCGGGCACGCCGGGCAACAGCGATAACCGCAGCTGCATCCAGATGTCTGAAGGTGATTGAGACGAGACCTGATCGAATCATTTTGTGATACCTCACTGATCGTAACTGCTTTTTTATACTTTATTCCATTATCAGCTGGATTCCTTAAATTTTCTGAAATCACCAGGTGTGATCCCGCGATGCTTTTTATACACGCGGCTCAAGGTAATATCACTAGTAAAACCTGTTCTTTTTGCCACCTCATTCAGGTTGCAATCGTTATCGACAATCAGTTCTTCTGCTTTTCTTATTCTGCACTCATTCATGTAGTATAGTAAATTCTCGCCGGAATTTTTCTTAAACACATGTGACAGATAAGATGCGTTAACGCTGAGCATATCGGCGATGGCATTACAGTTGATACTGGGATTTGAGTAGACATTATTAATAATCATCTTTGCTTTTCTCACAATGTCGCTGTCATCACTTTTCTGAACAATATCTTTGACAATCACATCGATTATGTTGTTAGCCAATTGAAAAAATTTCTTGATGTCTTTTGCATATATCAGATCGTCAATTGCTTTTCGGTATTTGCTGTCTGTCGACACATTAAAACGTTCAGACGCCTGCTGATAAACCTTGACGATGGATGCAACAATATCATAGATCAGGCATTTGGTGATACTCGCCGACGTACCATGGTTGATAATATGCTCATAGATTTTGTTAATGAGTTCTTGTGCTTTCTGTGCTTCGCCATTCATAACCAAGTTAATGAGTTTAACTTCTTCATCAAATGAAAAAATGTAGTCAGTCGATTTGTTTCTTTCAGTCATTCTAATATCATCAAAAAAGATGGTATGATCATCCCTGGTCGTTATAAATTTATAATTTTCAAAGTGTGTGCTTCTTCTGTATTGCTCGGCAATTTGCTCGAACGTCATGCATTCCTGGCCAACGAAAAGATAGACCGAATGTTGAATGCAATTTTCAATTTTTATAACCAGTTTCCGACTCACGATCAATAAGCAATCTTTAAATGATGCTATAGAGTTCAACGGGATATTAAAAAGGCAGACGATATTATCATCTATAGTTAAACATCTGATGTTGATCGACATTTCGTCGCACTTTCCCTTGAATTCATTGTTGATCATTGCGATTATCTCATGATCATAATAACCACTATTACTTATGTCCAAATTAATAGTGATAAAGATGAAATACGGATTGGGAAACAGGACGCTATGTTGACTGTTTAGTAAATCATCTTTCTGGAAATTGATTATAGTTCTGCCACTGACCAGATTACTGATGATGTTGTTTTGATATTGCTCATTAACTTGTTTTTTTGTACTGAGCATTATTTCATTTTCACTACTGATTTTATCAAACATATTGTCGATAAACGCCAGTTCGTTATCATTATTTTCATTAGAATAGCCAGAATATTTGTTCAATTTTTTCATTAGATTCTTAATCGGATAATAATCTATGAGTGAGAAAGCAAGCACCATAATGATGCCCAACGACACAAGTGTTAAAATTGAAATATTAACTGTTCTGTTAAGCAGTATCAACCCTTTTGTATATTGTATATACGAGATGTAAATGATATATTCAGCATCGTAATACTCAGATTTTCTTGAGGAGGTGAAATATTCTTCACCATTGAATTCGATTTTACCAGATGCTGCATCATAATCAGATAATAGTGATCCAACAAAATTGATGTCATGATCAACACTATAGGATCCAACGCTGCTTATCCCGTCATCAATACGAAATCCGACGATGTCAGAACTGATATCATCTTTAATTTCGTCGTAGATATAATCAAAATCGACTTCAATGATCATGTTGACAAGATTCGAATCATAATAGTTCAGGAAAATCGTTTGGCAGTAAAATAAACTGTTAGTACCATGAATCGGCAGCACTTTAGAACTGTATTCGGAAGACAGCATTTCCTCCCACAGGCTTTTTTCTAAAACTGATGCGCTGTCCCTTATGCGTACAAACAGATCTTTATTCAATACACTATTGTTTGTGATAATCATGTCGGCTTTGCTCAGATAGATAAAAATATTTTTTATACTGCGATTCGACAGCTTGTAACCATTGAGCAATTCGATGGCTTCACTCATATCATACCTGTTTTGCGCGCTTATCTTATCCGTAATACTCTTCAATTTTGTTATTTGATTTTGACTGGATAAACCTTTTGCCAGCTCAGCAAAGACAATAAAATGATTGTCAATCTTCCTGGCAAACTGGTCTAACATGAACTGATTGCTCTGACTGATTTCTTTTTCATTAATGTTAATCATGTAGTTGAGAATGGCAGAAAAAACAATGAGCATGATCAGAATAATGGTCATGTTTGACAGCAATATGCGATGCATAATACTTTTTCTATATTTTCTGAAATTGAACATCAAACTGTTCTTCATCACCTTTCCATCAGAGATATTGACAAATCTGCATCAACCGGGTTAAGGCAGGAATCATTAGGATTCAGGTACTCGCTCACCTTCTGGCAGTAGAGAGACTTTCAATCGTTCAGATCAAAAGATGAGTCATTTTATGGCACCTATCATTATACCCTTGACGAAATATTTTTGTAATAGCGGGTAGATCATCAAAACTGGTAATGTTACAATGATTATCGTTGCATATTTTATTGTCTCTCCGATAGGTTCTCGGTCTGCTGTTGTTTGTCCTGTAGTCATGGATTCCGTTACACTTGAAATCAGTATTTCTCTTAATATCAATTGAACTGGATACAAGTCTCTGTTCCTCAAGTAGATTGCAGCAGAAAACCATGAATTCCAGTGCCCAACACCATAAAACAATGTAATGACCGCTATGACAGGCATCGCTACTGGCAGTATAATCTTGAAAAGAATTAAGAAGTCATTTGCCCCATCAATGGATGCTGATTCTTCCAGAGAATCTGGAATGCCAATGAAATAGGTTCGGACGATGATCAAATTATATGTTGCAATCGCACCTGGGATGATTAGCGCCCAGCGTGTGTCTATCAGTCCCATTGTTGATATCCATATGTACGATGGAATTAATCCGCCGGAAAAGAACATTGTGAATACCATGAAGAACATCATGTGATTTCTGAGAAGGAATTGCTTTCTGGATACGACATACGCACCCAGAACTGTCAGAAACACATTGATTGATGTTCCTGTACTGACATAGAATAGCGTATTCATGTAAGACGTCACAATCGACGGGTTATTAAAGACAAGTTGGTATGCCTGAAATGTGATGCCTTTCGGGTACAGCAAAAGCCCCCTGTGCGCCATCATCTGAAACGGCTGACTGATTGATGCGAACAAGACATGGATAAAAGGATACAAACATATGATGCTGAATATCATCATAAATGTGATGTTACCGACATTGAATATTTTCTCGTAATTTGATTTCTTGTGCATAATCAGCTCCTAAAACAGTCCGCTTCCGCGGAATTTTCTGCTGAGCATATTCGCAAATACAAGCAATGAGAAATTAATGATTGAGTTGAAAAGACCAACCGCTGAGCTGTATGAATACGCTAAACCTAAAATACCGCGCCGATAGATAAATGTTGAGATGACATCTGCAGTCTCATAGGTGTTGCTATTATACAGGAGAATGATTTTCTCAAAACCGATATTCATCATAGATCCTATGCGCAATATCAACAGAATGATAATGGTTGGCATGATACTGGGAAGCGTTATATTCCAAGTCTGGCGCAGTCGGCCTGCTCCATCGATTTCTGCAGCCTCATATAATGAAACATCAATAGCGCTGAGTGCTGAAAGATAAATAATGGAACTCCAGCCAGTCTCCTGCCAGATGCCGGTCAGTATATAGATCGATCTGAAATTTTGCGGATAAAGAAGGAATGTTTTTCTTTCACCACCGAACCACTCGATCAGATCGTTGATGACACCGCTTTTCGATGTAAAATCAATTACCATACCACATACGACCATGATTGATATGAAATGAGGGATGTAAGTGATTGTCTGTGTTATTTTTTTGAAACGCTTGTTGCGAAGCTCATTGATTAACAATGCAAACAGGATGGGTAACGGAAATGAAAACACCAGACTATAGATGCTAAGCAATAATGTGTTGCGAAGCAACCTGAAAAAATAGTATGAGTTAAAGAAGTCAACAAAATGTTTCAAACCAACCCATTGACTGCCCCAGATTCCTTCAGCTGGTATAAACTGCTTAAAAGCAATGACATTGCCATAAATTGGAATGTACTGAAATATGATGAAGTACACGACAACCGGTATTGCCATCAGGTACAGGTATGGATTGGTATGTAAATTGCGCCATAATCGCATATGAAATGCAGTTTTTCGGTTTTTCTGCATGGAAACTCCTCACTTCATCATCGTCAGACTTTACTTGAGAAAAAATCGGGCGATACGACAGGATTGACTTCATGCCGTTCTAGACAGATCAGTTTACAGGTTAACATCCAAGTCTACCCATCTTCCAGACTTATGCGAAATATTGGCTGCTTCTACCAATGCAGTCGTCAGAACTGCATCCCGAATATCTGCACAAGGATATATCGAATCGTGATGAATGCCTTTTATAAAACTGCTCAATTCACTGATAAATGGATTGATTCCATCGCCTGGATTAACCTCAACAATAGTGTACTGGTCGGTATGCATGACGATTCGGTCAGGTCGTTCTATCCGCATATATCCTTTTGTGCCAACAAATGTCAGAGTCAGATCCCTGTAGAAAAAATGCGCGTCTTCAGAATAAACACTCATAAACTGCCCAGTAACATCACCTTCCAGCATCACATGCAAAAACGCCCTTTTCTCTCTTGTCCAGCCCGCATCATATTCTAGTTGAGCCGATACCCTAGTAGGCTTGCGCCCACTGATGAAAGTGACCAGATCATAATCATGAACAGAGAGTTCATACATGGCGCCTACAGAAGGCACCCAATCGAAAGCAGGGCGCTTTTTGTAGGGCTGTATTTTTACAATGGAAACTCCGATCAGGTTGCCAATCTGGTCAATCATCTCTTTTGCCTTCTGAAAAATGGGTTCAAAGCGCATTTTATAACCGACACCTACGGTCTTATTATTTTCCACTGACTTATTGTAAATCATGAAAGCCTCGTCTCTATTCATAGTAATCGGCTTCTCACAAAAAACGTCAGCCCCCAGCTGAAGTGCACTCATAACCGGCTCGGTATGCAGCATTGGCGGAGTCGTAACATTAACGATATCAACATAATGTTCGGGCAGTTCTTCTATGCTGGCAAATGCAGCATCACCACCATATTTTTCCCGGAACTGTTTTGCTTTTTCAAGATCAGGATCAATGAATGCTCTAAGAAAAACATTGTTGATTTGCCGATATGCTTCACAATGCCTCCCACCAATTCCACCACAACCTACGATTGCAACATTAATCTTCGGCTTATCCATTGATTGCCTCCTTGATATACTTCATACATTTGGGTATGCCGGTTTCAGCATCCTCTAAACCACCCCCTGCACTAAAGTACAGGGGATTGTTTTGCGACTGAAAGTCGC
>JAWSUP010000080.1:0-13301 GCA_033549405.1 Bacillota bacterium
AGAATTGAACCCCGAAAAGATCCGGTTTTATCCTTATGAGCCTTATAGGGTGCAGCTATATGGTTGTGTTAAGGCTTGATGATGGATTCTCGCTGTATGACGGCGATTAAACTATTTGCAGGATGCGGTAATCTAAAGTAATAGATACTTTCGTTCCCTGCCCAGGCCAGGAGTCTATACGAATACCATAGCTATGTCCACAGCATAGTTTGATTTTTTTATCAACATTCAAAATACCCATGTGTTGATTCATCTTGTCATTGCCGCGGCTTTGCGTAATGTGTAAAATGGCATCTTCTCTGATCCCCTGGCCGTTATCGATAACTTGAAAAGAAATGCCCTTTGCATCCTTATTTCCGGTCACCTTGACGAAGCCGCCAGCTTTGCTGGTATCCAGAGCGTGATGGACACAATTCTCCACTATAGGCTGCAATATAAATGATGGAATCAGGCACTCCTGGATATCTGGATCTATCTGTATCTCGAAAGTAATATGATCCTCGTAGATGATCTTTATGATGTCAATGTATTTCTGTAGTATGGTAATTTCCTCACGGACAGTAATAAAGTGATCAACCTGCGCTTTCTTGTAATTGAGGATCATAAACAGCGAATCTACGAGCGTGGCAATTTTATCAGGTTCATCCAGCAGCGCAGAAAATTTGATATGTGCCAGCACATTATAGAGAAAGTGCGGATCGATTTCCGCCTGCAACTTCTTTATTTCCAACAGTTGATCAGCTCGCTCGATTTGACTGATTTTGTTTGTATTTCGGATATTCTCATTGATCATCCGGTTTAATTTATCGTCAATCTGTTTAATGCCAGTTGATACGGGATTCTTGTCGAATGCATACCCCTTCCCGATCTCGTTGCCCAGGGTTTTCTCATACAATTTCAATAATGGAATTCTGATTGTAAGCATGAATATCATATAATAGTAGATGGACAAAAGGACAATAACAACAATTGATGCGTAGTACAGTATCTGCAAAGACCGATAATTATTGAGAATAGATAATTGTTGCCTGATATGGATGAAGGAAAATCCATAATTGTTCCACGGACTGATCACTGCAATCTCTTGACGATTTAATGGACTTGAGTCAACAGTAATGATATTATATTGTGATTTACTGATATCCTGTTCTATATTAATGTCCAGAATGGACGTGATTGGATAACCGCTGATTCTGTCGTCAGAATTATAGAGCACCGTACCATCCTGGTTGACAATGCAGGTTATCCCTTCGGATGCCTTAAGTATGCTGTCGATGGTATATTTGTCAATTGAAATATAAGCCAATCCGGAATAAGTGCCTTGTCCGATAACGTCTGTGTCGATTTTCAGACAGCCGATGAATGCATTTTTCCCCTCTTGAACTTCGCTGGGTTGCATAATGAGCTGCATGCCGAACCATTGCATTCTTTTATCGGAATTGACAGCCCGTCGGTACCAGTCGGTCTGCTCAAAAGGGACGGAACCATCAAAGATTGGAATCCTTTTTAAGAAAGAAATGCCATTGAATCCATAATAAAATAATTCAAATTCCTCCTGGAATCCCCTGTTGAATTGCAAGAGCAGACGCACTTCTGTCAGTTTTTGAGATTTTTCGTATGCTGTCAGAGTGCCGCTGATCAGATCAAGCGTTTCTTTTTGGTAAAACGCCGTATTAACCGTTGAGATGATGCGTTCAAGCATTCCTGAAAAACTCGAATGTTTGCTTTCTATTATCTGGATGTATTCCTGTGATAGCTGTTGTTCAATCTGGAAATTACTGTGTGTGAAATTTATGAATACAAGCGTCAAGAGTAATATTAGAGCGATCATGAATACAGGAATCGTTTCCATTTTCAGTTTTGGCAATTTAGGCATTCATTTCACCTGCAACCGATTACGCTTGATCTGTCCTGTGTTCTTTCCGGAATTGATTGGGAGACAGACCGAACTTGTTCTTGAATTCCCTGGAAAAGTGCTCAAAATTATTATACCCGATCAGGCTGCAGATGTCCTTGACCATCATATTCGTATTGAGCAGAAAGTCCTGGGCTTTGAGAAGCCGCGTATTGCTGATATACCTGTTCAGGGAGATACCTTCTCTTATTTTGTAAAGGTGGCTGATATATGTGCAAGAAATGTCGAATGTCCGGGCAATCTTTTTCAGTGAAAGATCTTCTGCAAGGTTCTGGGTAACATATGCTTTGATGATTTCCGTTATGTTACTTTTGTATTCCAGAATATATTTATTCTTGATAAAATCAAGGTTTGCTTTTATCCAGTCGTTGAGATCGGTAAAACGATTAAAGCTCATAATGATCATGGAGATGTCAGTGTGTCGCAGATCAACGATGTCCTCTAACTTAATGATGTTGATGGTACCGAGGTAACTGATATAGAAACAGTATATCTCGCATACCAGTTCCTGACAGATTTCTTTTGGAGGCTTAACCATTGCGATGTACAAAAGCAGTTTATGGATTGTGGCGGTCGCTGCACTGATATCGATGCAACACAAATCCTTGCGGAGTTTATCTTTCCAGTACTGCTCATTCAGCTTGTCATCATCTGTTATACCTGTCTGAATATAGTAAAATACCGTCATTTTAACCGGCGCATAGTAGCTGTCTGCTAAAGCCTTTTCTGATTCCTTTTTCAGGTATTCAACTTGCGAACCAATACCCGTGGAACTGACGCCGATAAGATAATCCGAGTCATGATCAAAAAAGCTCTTCATTTCATCCAAAAGATCCCTGATTGCGCAGTTGATCTGGCGCATCGAACTGAGCCGGTGACGAACCAGCAGCATGATATCTGTCGCAGAAACTCGGAGGATATGACACTGGAGAAACTGATTGTTGTTGTTCCTGAAAACATCCAGAGCGGCAGTTGGCAACTTCCCGTTTCTGATCGCTACACAAATAACGGTATAAAGGCTGCATTCACTGATTGTGGGTTCGTCGATCTCGGTACTCACCTCGCTGTCGAATTCTGGCTCATTTTGCTCCTGTCTGTCGTCTATAATATCATTGCGCAGCTTCATGAGCACGTTATTCATCGCCGGTGTATTAATTTCCGATTTTTGTAGGTAGTCGTAAACCCCCAACTTGAATGATTTTCTCACCATGCCAAAATCTGTATAGGCACTCAGCACAATGAAACGTATATCCTTTTTTATTCTGAGCGCTTCTTCAATCAGGCAGTTACCATCCATCAATGGCATTTTTATATCCGTGATGATTAAATCCACCTCAAACTTGTTGATGAACGCCAGTGCTTCACGGGCACTGCTGACGGCACCAATGATTTCCATATCGAACCGTGCCCAGTTCACCTTATCACTGAGCAACCGCTTGACCATGACTTCATCGTCAACCAGCAAGACCTTGATTGGGTTCATGTCATATCGACTCCCTGTTCAGGCAAACGAGGATCTCCCAGGCTTATCATGGGAAATGTACCCGGTTGCACGTAAAAGTCTCCCATGACCGCGAATATGAGAGCTGTATACATTTGTACCTGCACGAATATGCTTTGTCCCTTCAGTTCTTGTATATCCCGTTCTTTCCAAACCGGCCTGTATCGGATCTGATCATCCTCGTTGAATGGAATGCAGTCGTCAAAAGTGAAGCCTGGTATCACACCGTCCTTATCGCTGATCTGGAACCTGATCCAGCCGATGGGCGCACTGATGTTGAAAAACAAGTCGTCCCCATGCATGACAATCCGATGAAACGTCATGAGTGCTTTCCTTGCTGTTGATTCATAAGCGACAAAGCCTTCCCGGCGAATGCTGTAGATCCCTAATGCGGACAAACCCTCTTGCCTGGCAATGCCGTACAAGCCGGCTTCCGTATCCTCCTGCCTGACATCCGCCCCGTGATCTCCGCGCCGCAAATCACCTGCAAGTATCCAATTCTTTTTAGCAGGAGCGACATCGAGCGAATTTAAATAGATGCCATTACACCCGTGATGCGGCGGTAGCGGCCGTTCAACGATTGGGGTTTCCGATACAAAGGTCCAGTAGTTACCATCATAGCTATAAACGAGGTAAGAATCTGTATTCCCGGCTGTTTTCTTATGGCCTGTGTCGAACATCGGTGGAAAATACTTGTACGCAAATCCCAGAAAATACCCTTCCTGGGGAAACGGAGTCAGTCCGTAGTACTCTACACAAGGTTCTTCGCTCGGACGTGTCATCAAGATGCACCTCGGCCTGGTCCAGTTTATCATGTCATCTGAGTAAATGCAAAACACACGCCGATCCACATGTGAAGCACGAAGTATCGTTTCGTATTCACCAAGGACTGGATTGTAAAAGGTTCGATTGGCTGCGTCGCTGAGGTGGCTGCAAAACTGATATTCCTTGTCATAGTGCCAGTGAAGTCCGTCGGGACTGAAGGACAGGTAACCGTTACCCTTCTTGCCGGGTTCCCTGATGATCCGATTCAGTTTATAACGCTTTTCTGTGTCCGGTTCAAAATCATCCCGGGAAATATGCCCGTCCTGTTTGAGTAATTCCATTCCCGACAAGCAGTGATCGGGTATCCTTTCCCAATTCAACAGGTCGCTAGATTCATAGACAATGATTTTTGTTGCACCTTTCAGCGTATCAAAAGTGATCGTTGGCCGCCACAACCGATAGGTGTTGGTTGGTGGGTGATAGATGATACCACCGCTCAACTGTCCGGGAGTTTCAGGGGGCATGACCGAGATTTGTTTTCCGGTGAAAAAACGTTTTCTGACACCAGTATATTCCTTAAGCATAAAATCGTCAAAAAAGAGAATTGCATTCTTCATCGTGGATTGCTCCTTTTCTTTGGCTCAATGCAGTTGTTATACCCGGCGATAATGGAACAGCGCTGAGTCAGGTCGCCTGGACATGATGATCTGCAGGCCGTCCTCCATCAGTTCTGTACCGGACGCCAGCCTGGTTGTGCCAGTATTATAGTCACAAACTTCATATTGAGCGCCTTTTTTTAGGCTCCGCAGCTGAAAGGTTCCTTGATCGTAGACAGACCGTGCACGCATGAACATCTGGACCACGCCCTCTTCAGATGCAGCTAGATGAAACTGCCAGCCAATCCATTCACGGGCATCCCGAGTATATGGCGTAAGCGGGTAATAATCTCCATACAGACAATGCGCAACTTCACGCCATTCCTGCTGCCAGCGTTTAATCCGTGCAAAATCAGTTGCGGGGTCCGTAAGGCGCTCGCTATTGATGAAAGGGATCAGGGTCACGCTGCGATGATGATAATGATCCTTATCAGGCCCCGGCACGTAACCAGATCCAAAATAGGGAATCCATTGGAACAGACTGTGGTGCATGGCCTGCTTGGCGGTCAGGTCGGGTGCGCCGGCTTTCTGTTGCTCTAGCGTTTCATAGAAGTAATCGGTAATGTGAAGGGGTACAGCCCGACGCAGTGTCTCCAGGTCATTGCGCCGTCCACCTGATGCACAGGAGTCGATCAGGATCCCGGGATTGACCCTGAGTATTTCATCAAAGAGTCTGAGGTAGGCGACGCAGTGCTTGTTTTCACGTATGCCCTGTCTATCGGACGGTTCACCGTTCAGCCAGAACAGCAGCGGATCAGTGTTGAAATCACTGCGGTAACAATCCACAGCTTCATTCAATATAAGAGCTTGAAGGCGCTCGAGAATCCATGCGAAAGCATCATCATTGTTCAAGTCCAGCAACATGTTCTTCTTGAGGTACGGATGCTTCAACAGCCATTCCGGGTGTTCGCGATGGAGCTCAGAACCCGCCCGAGCGCGTTCAGGCTCAAACCAGAGCAATGTCTTAATGCCATGACGATGGGCATGATCGCTGATGGCCCGGATGCCGTTGGGGAATCGCTTCGTGTGTGGCTTCCACGTGCCCAGCGCATTGTAGGAATCAACAACGTCCTCGTACCAACCAGCGTCCATCCACAGGAAATCAACTGGCAGACCTTGTGCAACAATTGTGTCAATCACCCGCAGATGCCCATCCTGGGTGACTCGTTCCATCAGTTCCCCGTTGGAGACAAAATAATACGGTTTGATGGGCTTACCGTCCTGCTGTGGAATATTGTAATCAAGAAACCACCGGCGCCACAGATTCTGAGCTCGGACGCCATCGTTGCCTTCATAGGGCATGAGCACGATCATCGGTGTGCGGATCTTCTCGCCCGGCAGTAGCTTCGCATGAAAATGCTGTTGCCTGGCTCGGGCGTACAGCCCGTCTTTTCTTTGCCGGTGACCCGTAATACCCGCTGCCTGGAATGTCGCTTCCCACTGGCCTTGCCAGCTTACCGCCAGGATAATGCCCCTGTGGTCATCCTGGGCGCGAAAATAGGGGAATCCCATGTCTGCAGGACGACCGCCCTGTGATCTGAGCGTCAGCGGTTCATAGACGTGAAAATAATGTTCTACCGGCATGTAATTGTCGGGTGCGTTATAGTCACCGATGAAATGATGCAGCTTCACGCCGGGAATGATCCGCTCTGCGTCAGGATTTAGATCAGGTTCCAGAAGCTCTGCGTCAATAGCGTACAGCTCACTGAGCACCGGTGTGTCAGCGTTGCCTGTGTTCTCATACCACAACGTCCACTCCACCGCTGCGTACCGATGGTAATGTACAGCGAAGCAGGTGATTTCGAGCCCTGTCATCGCGTCTTTGAGCGTGGTTATGTACTGCGTGCGGAATGAGTCAAGCGAATCTGACTGAACTGAAAAACGCCACCTGCGCTGGCGAAAATCGACCTTCTGCCCATTCCAGACGAATGAGTATGGCAGATTCTGTTTGCTTTTCAGTCGTTCAATCCACAGCGATGTCTGGCATAATTCATTGGGTAAAACCGACATTGTTGGATCAGGTTTTTCTTCTAACATACAATCTATTCTCCTCGATCTGCAATAAGCGGTATCCACATATAATCTTTATGAGCTGATTCAGAAGATCAAGATGCCGTAATGAATTTGGGGCTTATCCTTTGCAAGATAAGCCCCTAATAAATGATGTTCGCTTCTTGCGTTACTTACTGCTGATAATTCGGTTTAACAGCTTTGAAGTTCTGGGTACCGATGTTGTACAGTTCGATCAGGCGATCATACCCATAGTCTTTCAGATTGGCCAGGAATTTGTCCCACTCTGCCTCGATGTCCAGCTGGCCAGTGATCATTTGTGCAATAATCTGCTTCGCATAGTCGTCGATGGTTGAATACAGGCTATTGTATTCATCGAGCTCATCTCCGGTCAAAGTTACAACAGGCTCAGGCTTTGCATACCATCCATTCGCGGCATACGTGCGATCAGCAATAGTCTCAAGATCTTGTGGCGTCGGATTAGGTACAAGCGAATAAAATCCATACAAATTAGTGGGAAGATCTGCTCTACGTGTTGAAGACTCTTCGAGGGTTAAGATCTTATCTTTAAACGCCTCAGGAATCTTGTCCTTGTTACTCTCAATTAGAGCCAGTGTCTTGAACGGATCGTCGGATAGAATGATATAATCCTCATTTTCTATACCTAAATACGTTCTCTTCCAACCATCCATTGAATAGCACCAGTCGTTCAAGCGCATGATTTTTTGCGTGACTTTTTCATCCAGTTTACCACTGACCAGACGGCCCATGGCAGGATCAAAAATTGGTGTTGTTGGCCTGGGGTGCTTTTTGCCGTTATAGAGTGGCGGAAGGACATGGGTCCATTCTTGTTCTGTAACCGCACCAAGTGTGTTGTTATCAAGGAAATACATTCCATGACAGACTGCTGTAACAACACCGTTGTAAAAATGCTGATTCAACTCGCTGGTGCCAATGTTCAAGTAGTCCGGATGCAGCAGACCGTCAGCAAAGGCATTGGCCCAAAAGATCACGAAGTCTTTGCAGTTTGGGGTCATGTAGTTGGCAGTCCATTCCTGGCTTTCCTCATTCCACAGGCCCGGCTCACGAGAAACCCCAATGTATGACCCGATGTACCAGGTGTTGTTATCCCTTCCAATCACATATTGATCATCCTTGCCCTCCTTGAGAACTGTAAACATTTCGTAAAGGTCATCAAGGCTTTCAAGGTTACTGTAGTCAAAACCAGCTGCATCGAGAATATCTTTGCGGACACCGATCCCTCTGCCGCCATATCCGGGCTGTGATACAGTTGTATATGTGGGTGATATGTATAGGGCTCCTGAATTGGCTGTCACATAAGGCAGCATATCGTACCATTCGTCACAAATGGCTCTGAAGTTGGGCATGATATCCATATATTGGTAATAGTCAGCGAATATGCCCCTGTCACCAGCCTCATTGATGTCACTGGCCGATACGCCGCGCCAGGTGCAGATGTCCGGTAGATTCAGTGTGCTGAACATGATCTTGAATTTTTCCTCATATCCTTCAAGGTCAATGATCTCCACAGAGAGTTTGAGTCCGAATGTCTCTTGGATATAGAGATCAAGGGGTGAGTTTTCCCAGTTAACCTGGTCCCAGGACCGCATCGTAAAGCTGACTTCATCGATGGTCATGGGTTCCGTGGTTGTCGTTTGAGTCGTCGTCTGGGCAGTCGTCTGCGTCGTCTGCGTCGGCTGAGTCGTCTGGGATCCCTGCGGTGTGCACGCGGCTAAACCGATGATGAGCATGGCGCTAATCATTGTGCAGAGAATCCGTTTCCAATAGTACTTCATAGTTCTCCTCCTCCTGTTAATTATAATATAATCGCCAAAGCGATTGGTCAGCTGTTTACCCTTTGATCGAGCCAACCAGCGTACCTTTTACGAAATATTTCTGGATAAAAGGATACGCCAGCAGAATCGGACCAAGGCTGACAATAATTGCTGCCATTTTTATTGCCTCTGCTAGTCCGCCCGTTGCAACCTGGTCAAGACCAGCTCTCATATATACCGGGTCACGGCTGAAATCTTCGAAGTTGGAGGTGACAATCAAGCTTCTCAGGTAATTTTGCAGTGGTATAAGATCTCTTTTGCTGAGATAGATCAGCCCGTTGAAATATTCGTTCCAGATGTCGACTACTGAAAACAACGCAATGGTTGCAAGAATAGGTTTAGACAAAGGCAGAATAATGCGAATGAAGATTTGAAATGCGTTGCCCCCGTCAATCTCGACCGACTCGATCATTGAATCCGGTATATTCTTGAAATTTGTTCTGAATATGATGATGCTCCAGGCGCCGACAGCGCCTGGAAGCACCATGACCCAAACGGTGTCGAGCATTCCCAGCGCATTAATCAGCAAATAAGTTGGGATGAGTCCGCCGCCGAAAAACATCGTGATGGTAAAATAGATGGTCAGGATCTTTTTGCCGTAAAAGTCCTTTCTGGAAAGAGGATAGGCAGCCATGGTATTCAGAAGCAGAACAAATACGGTGCCCAGCACCACGTACAGAATCGTATTCCTGTACGACTGCCACAAGTATTTGTTGAGGGCTATAATCTTGTAAGCAGTCAGGTCAAAGCCCACTGGAAATAAGACTACCTGGCCAAGTGACACCGCACGTGGATCGCTGATGGATACACTGAAGACATATACCAGCGGGTAGAGCATGGTGAATGAGAAAAGAATCAACGCAAAGATGTTGATAAAATCAAATGCTTTCTCGCCTGGTGTTTTTTTGATATAAAGATTTGACATTAGATCTACCCTCTTCTTTTCTGCTTTTACCACAAACTCGTTTCACTCACCGCACGTGCAATTCTGTTTATTATAATAACCAAAAGCAATGAAATCACCGAATTAAACAACCCAATTGCAGATGCATAAGACGGATTAGTCCCCTGGATTCCCTGCCTGTAAACATAAGTGGAAAGTACATCGGCCGTTTCATAGACGGCTTCGTTATACATAAGCAGAACTGTAGGCGCACCAACCTTGACAATACTGCGCACATTTAATATCAGGAGGATGATGATGGTGCTGCTGATCCCCGGCAAGGTGATGTGCCATGCCCTTTGGAAACGGCTTGCGCCTTCGACATGTGCTGCTTCGTACAATTGTGGATCAATACCGTTCAGTGCTGCCAGATAAATAATGGATCCCCACCCGATACCTGACCACAGAGAAAGCGTAATATAGAGACTGCGGAACCATTGCGGACTAACCAGAAAATTTATTTTGTTGAAGCCCAATGACTTCAAGATCGTATTCGCCACACCACCATCAACGGCTACCACTTTAAAAAGAATACCCACGACAATAACGGTAGAAAAAAAGTGTGGCAGGTACGAGATAGATTGAATCGATCGTTTCAATTTAACATTGCTTAGTTCGTTAAGCAGCAGCGCCAGTACTATGGGCGGCCAGAAAGTCCAGATGAGGCGAAAGATGCCAATCATTAAAGTGTTTCTAATTACCCGATAGGCAAACGGATCATTAAAAAACCTGATAAAATTTTTCAGGCCAACAAAAGGACTACCACCGTAACCATCCAGTGGGCTATATTTCTGAAAAGCAATGATGATGCCATAAATCGGTATATAATGAAATATAAAAAGAATGACGACAGCCGGAAGCACCATGAGATACATGGATGGGTTTCCCGCGATGGCTTTGATTAAGGCTGATCTGGATGTCAATGTTCTGTTATTCAAAACGGATGCCCACCTTTTCTTCAAAGAATAGCTGCATTGTGATATGAGACCGTATTTTCATCCTCTTTGTACTCATCTTATACAAAGAGATTTGTTGTGCACATGATATAATTTTTGAAATACATGATTTATTTTGTTAATATGTAATAAATATGATTAGTTTATTGTTAATCTATTGGTAACAATTGGATATTTCCTGTTTTTTTTTGCACCCATCTACATCCTTAAGAACAACACCGTAGCTTGATCGAAGGGAGGATCAGCAATACACTCCAACCCGACAAATCCGGTATACCCTTGGTCCCGCAGCGTCCTGAATACATTGGCATAGTTGATTTCTCCGGTGCCCGGTTCTTTTCGCCCCGGCACATCTGCAACATGGATATAGCCAATCTCTTCTCTGTATTTCGTCAGTGTATTGATGATATTTCCCGTCATGATCTGCATATGGTAGATATCGAAGAGCATTCTGATGGCCGGAGAAGCCGCTTCTCGAACCAGCTGTGCAGTCTTTTCAGGCGTCGTGAGATAGTTGCCCACATGGTCGTACAAGGAATTGAGCGGCTCCAGTACAAGCGTTACGCCATGCTGTTCGGCCAGTGTGCCGCATCTCATCAGCATATCCAGACAGGCCCCGTATTTTTCCGCATCGCTTCTGTCCGTATAATGATTGACAACAATTCCACCTTCTCCAAGCGCGTTAGAGTGGATGACAAGGAAGCTGCAATTGAGCTTTTTCGCCGCCTGGATAGACTGGTAGATGAAGTCGATGTATCTGCCGGCCTGCGACACGTCGCATAGCGAATAATCCTGATCACCGGAAAATGCGGCGACCTTCAGGTCATTCTTCTGGCACAGTTCACGAATCCGATCCAGATCTTTGTTCTGCCAGGTCCAGAATTCGATATATTGGTATCCGTCCCGCGCGGCCAGGGCAAATCGATCGTAAAAGGCCATATCGGTATAGAGAGTCTCAATGCACAACGCTTTTTTCATGATTCTGTTCCTCTTAATGCCTCGACAGTCATCCTGACGCATTCTTGTATCTGTCGGTTAAAAGGAGCAAACAGGCCATTTTCATATTCACACAGGTAGATGCCGTCGTATCCGGCGTTCTGGAGCGTCTGCATGGCCTGCTGGATGGGTATTTTGCCCCAGAGCGGTGGGATATGGATATCTCCGTATCCGAAGCTGATTCGCATATTCATATTCAGGGTCTTATACAGGGAGAAGTTGGTCAGACGCATTTCTTCAAACCGTCCTGTGTTGTCGCTCAGATGGATGTGGCTTACATAGGGTGCGCATTCCGCAATAGCTGTCTCAAATGATCCTCCGAAAAAGGCTGTCGATAGATAGAGGTGTCCGATGTCCAGTGTCATCTTGAAATTATCCCGGTTTATCTGTCTTATCATCTCAATGACTCTGGTGTGGTGCTCCACTTCTATGTTTTCGATGCACAACATGATGCCTTTGGATTTTGCATAATCCGCCATCTCAGCATGAGCGGCCATGAAGGCCGCTTCTTCCGCCAGAATACGGGATGCTTCTTCAAAATGAACCGTCAGCAGTCGCATGTTCAATGCGTCGCAGATATCAAGTGTCGATCGAAAAACGTCCTTGTGCAGATCGTGTTCATCCAGTTTTCTCAGGTTCAGCCCACTGCCGATGTGGGCAGTGTAAAGTAGGTTATGCTGACTGAAAATCGACTTAAGATAGTTCACATAGGTCCAGGACACATCACCGCCGATGATGAGCGGAAATTTCGTCATAGTCAGTTCGACACAATCATAACCGTCCTCAATCACACTTTCCAATGCCCTGTTAATACTCTGCGGCCCCGCATCTTTAGGGAAATTTACACCAATAATCGCTTTTTTCATCATTATACCTCTTGCGTAGGGTTACGAGTTCCAGTGCCTTCATCTATCTGATAAAGTATTCCATACACTAAATATCATAATCAAAAGATACTTCCGATATGAGCCTCGCTTTCCAATATTAACGAGCGTTCAATCTGCAGTACATGATTTATTTTTAGATATACTTGATACTTCAACCAATTTTATTTCAGCGGGACGCTCATTTTGTTCTTATTGTCTTTCTGAATGCTGCGGGACTTATACCAACGATATGCTTGAAAAAAGTAGAAAAACCTGAGAGTGAATTGTATCCGATTTCTTCAGCAATCCTTGTAACTGACCAGTCAGTATACAGGAGCATGTCTTTTGTATGCTCTATCTGGGATTCCACGTGTTTTTGCTTGAATGTCATGCCGTATTTTTCTTTGAGAATCCGGTTCAACTGGCTTTTGCTGATGTTGATCAGGTTGCACAACTCCCGGGATCTGGCTTTGTAGTGGTAGTTATAGTCGAAAAATCGCTCAATTTGGTTGTTTCGACTTTCAACTACAATTTCCGATCTTTTTACATTATAATTCTTCTGGTCAGTCTGGCTGATTTCCCGGAACACCGCAATAAACAACAGCACAAACAAGTGCTGAATTCTTGAATAATAACCGATTAGCTGTTGTGCATATTCTGTGTTTATTTCACGGAACAGCTGTTCGATCCGATAATTGTCCGGAGAATAAAAAAAATGGATGTTCGACAACATGTGAACAAAAATCTTAACCTCTTCATCCGAATAACTGCTACAGAATCTTTCGTCAATGTCAAAATCAAACCTGAAGCAATATCGCTTCATCGGGTTGGTTGGTG
>JAWSUP010000081.1:0-13180 GCA_033549405.1 Bacillota bacterium
ACCAAACATTCGTGTGCTTTGCAACCCTTTACTGTCTAAACCCGATAGCCACATACTAAAATAAACATTATCATTATATAAACGTATAATGAACCCAGAAAGGGCGACACAATTTGAGATAGAATAAGCTGAGAAAGGATGTGTATACCAATTTAAATTACTTTGCCCGGTTATCTTCTCAAGTCACCTCCCAGTTTGTTGACTGTGCTTTACATTGTGGGTTTAACCCTTGGCATCTGACACCCTAAACAATAACAAAGCTGGACGCTTTTTCTTTGAAAGTGGCTGATATCAAGTGCTTTGTGGTTTGCATTGCCTCAAGGCTTACATGAATTCATCCCAATATACAAAAAAGAGAGCGAAAACAGGTTTGTTTCACTGAAAGGGTTGCAATTGTAACAGTGTTATGTTATATTGACATTAAACATGATTCTGAAGAGAAGGAGGACCATATTTATGGATGAAAACCTTATCACCAAAAAAGACTTGCTGACCTTAACCGGCATCTCTTATGGATCGCTCTACCGCTGGAAAAGGCAGAAACTGATTCCCGACCAGTGGTTCATTCATCGATCGACGTTTACCGGACAGGAAACCTTTTTCCCACGCGAGGAAATCATCGAGCGCATCAAGCGGATCCAGGACCTGAAAGACGGTATGTCTCTGGATGAGATTGCCGAAACGTTCTCACCAGCCTTACGGGAGGTCAGTTTCACGCCCGCCATGCTGGAAACGACAGGCCTGGCAGCCCGGCCGGCCATCGACCTCTTTCTGGCTGCGACCAATGATCCCGGACCCTACAGCTTTGAGCGGCTCTTCCAAGTCTATTTCTTCGACCGGCTGTTGAGAGATGGCGACCTTGGTCGTGATGACGCAATCTCGGCGCTGATGTTGATCCGGGATGCACACAAGATGGATACCGGCCAGCAGTTTCTAGCCCTGAGAAAACTCGGTGTCACCACCTGTCTGCTCGTTGACACCGGTAACCAGCTCATATGTGACCATGACTGCAAAGTCATCATGAATACACCCTTGTCCAAATGGGTCGCTGATTTAAAAGAAAGCATCAGCAAAGCAGGTTTATAGGAGGATCAATCTATGGATAAAATGTCATTTTCTGGTCGGGGCACCTTGAACGCAGGGACATACGGTGAAATCAGTTTTTCCGGTTCAGGTAGAATTAACGGCGACATCGTCTGCGAGGAGCTGGATGCCTGCGGCGCAGTGAGCAGCAGCGGCAGCGTCGACTGTTCCGGTCCGGTCAGTTGCAGCGGCTCTTTTCATTGCCAGGGCAGTCTGAAAGCCCGCGTTTTTGATGGCAGCGGTTCAACCCGGATCGATGGCGATGCTGAGATCATCGAAAACTGCGACTGCTCAGGCTCAATCCATGTGGGCGGCAGTTTCACCGGCGGAAAACTGGATTGCAGCGGATCAGTCCAGGTCGGTGGCAGCATCAATCGTGGCTCTGTGGACTCAAGCGGATCCTTAAAAGTCGGCCATGACTTGAAGGGAACCTCAGTTGATACCAGCGGACGGATCGAAATCGGCGGTGATTGTGAAGTCGAGTCCTTCGAGTCATCGGGTATGGTCAACATCAAGGGTTTGCTCAACGCCGACCGGATTGAAATTCGCCTGGGCGGCCGTGACAGTAATATCCGCGAAGTCGGTGGCGATCACATCACCGTCAGGCGCAGTGAGGCCAACACCTTTTTGGGATTATTCCGCAGCAGCCCGGGCAGCGGCATGCTCGTCGTCGACAGCATCGAGGGCGACGACATTACGCTTGAGAATACGCGCGCGAAAATTGTGCGCGGCAGTAAAATCAACATCGGCAGCGGCTGCGAGATCGATCTGGTTGAATACAGCGATACATGCATGGTCGATGCCAACTCGAAAGTAGGCAAAAGAAACAAGCTATGAACACAACTACTCTTAACCCAACCTTCGTCCAGCAACAATCGTCCAGCGACTCTTTAGTGACACGCGTTCGCCAGCACTATACACGGATCAAGGCAAAAATCCAGTTCTGGAACGCATCGACTCGCGGGGTTCGCCAGGTTCAGTTTGAATCCGGCTCGAAAATCCTCAGTCCAGTCATGTCGACTGTAAATGGATTCATGCGTCCTGACCGGTAAGTGACATCCTTACCCAGACCAGGTCAGCATCTGTGACGCCGTCTCGACCGATCTGGTTAAATGGGAAAAATGAAATAGGACAAAGCCTGGATGACGGCCATGGTGCTGCCGGTCTGATCGACAGTATTATCTCGATACAGTTCCAGTGCGGCATACAGACTTGTGAAATAATGCGGATCCCAGTCTGGTGTATAATAGTCCGCGTAGACGCGAAACAGCCAGTCGCAAGTCTGTTGAAATGATATATTCAGCAAGGACAAAGTGATGGCGATGATATTTTCCTTGTCTTTCTTCGCGAAGATCTGCCGCCATTGCTCATAATCACCGGGAAGCCGCCCCTGGACGGCTTGTGTCCTGTGCCAGTCAGTCTTGTTATCTATCTGCTTTGTGCCGATCCAGTCTGCAAGTAAAGACCAGGGGATTGGGATTTCCTGCTGCCAGGCGGCTTTTTCCCAGGTTTGAAAAATGTAATAGGTGATCATGTGGTGCACATCCACAATACTGGTTCCTGAAGCAGCCTGCTGCAGCAGATGGGACCGGTCTAAGACCACTGAGACTGGCACAGGCTGCCTGCCGGACAGGCTGTTTGTGCGCAGACGGCAGAGATAGAGGATATAAGAGAAAAGTGCTGTTCCGGCAGCTGGGTGATCCATGTCGACCAGTTGCTCCAGGACAGGGAAGAAACAGCTCAGTGAATGACCCAGTGTATCTGGAATAGACAAAGCTCCGTTCAGAAGCAGTGTGCTGATCAGATGCGACTTGTTTTCCTGCAAGGCGAGTGCTGCATAAAAATAGGCATTGTGCGCGTTGCCTTTTTTAATTTCTTTCAGCATGCTATCCAAAGGAGCATCGATCGGATCTGGCGAGTGGACAAAGGGTGAAACGGAAAGCTCAATCCATTCCAGATAATACAGATGCTGGACGACCACTTTTGCCAGCGCTATTTCGGTTGCCTGACTTAAGAGACCGCTCTGGCTCAATTTCCTCAGGAACAGGCTCATTTTAATCAGGTGAAAGCTGCCGAAGCGCAGGTTGCTCTCCATCACTAAAAACGGCGACAATGCATCGACAAGTGTCACCAGGGAGAAGTGTTCACCGTTGAGACTGTCCAGATAAGCCGCCAGATCATCAGGATCTTTCTGGCGCATAAGACGCATCAGTTCTGTTGTCACAGTCATCACCCCCTTCGAAAATTATGGGATATCAGGAAGCGTACAACCTTATTATAACACAGCCCGGAGGGATGCTTTGTGACGCCCTTCCGGCACATGCCAAAGGTAGCGTTTCCAGGTATAATAGAGCATGTTGCGACCTGAGGTCGCGTCAGGGATTGCTGCAAAGCGATCCTACCTACCTGGGATATCCCCACCAGAGGGTGCGTTGCTGGTAACAGCGGGGTGCTAAGCCACTGGGCAAAGAGTTTAAGGATACCAACCAAGGGAACCGAAAGCTCGGGGAAAGGCTGTATGGTTAATGAAAAATGAATCTTTGCAGGGTCTTAAATTATGACAGGCAAAAGTGGTTGACACGCCTGAACCAAAATGGTACGAGCGCAGGACTGGTATCTCATGATTATACCAGCCAGATGGGCGGAGTCGCTCCGGCCTAGGGAAGGGACCTAACCAGCCAGAATTATCCGTGACGCGGAACAGGGTAAGCATTGCTTGTGGACTTTTACGGTAAAATTATCATGAGGCAAGGTGCGATATATGTTTGATTTGGCCAGACTGCCCAAAAGCATAGCAAGAAGGATTGCCGGTTTGACATGGAAATGCGATGATATTGGGATGTCCGACTCGACAATACTCCTGTTTGACGACAGGGTGCTGAAAATTGAAAAGGCAAGCCGTTCTTCCGAAAATGAGCTGAAGCTGCTCGTCTGGCTTGATGGGAAAGTGCCTGTGCCGAAAATCATAGAAGCAGAGACGCTGGATGGGTACAGCTTTCTGCTGATGTCGAGATTGACCGGCGAGATGGCTTGTTCAGATAACAGCTTACAGCACATTGAGGATACAGTCAGGGCGTTGGCAAATGGATTGAAACAGCTGTGGCAAATAGACATTTCCAGTTGCCCCTGCTCAAACAAGATATCTGAAAAACTCAGGCAAGCCAAATACAACATCGAAAAGGGACTTGTGCATACGGACAATTTCAACCCGGAAACCTTCAGTTCGGAAGGATTCAAGGATGTATCCGACTTATACAAATACCTTGACCGAAATCGCCCACAAGAGGATATTGTCTTCTCACATGGTGACTTTTGTCTGCCAAACGTGTTTGTTTCCGGTCCTGTCGCAACAGGCTTTCTTGATTGGGGCAACGGCGGCGTAGCAGACCGGTGGCAGGACATCGCTCTGTGCGTCCGCTCACTCCGTTATAACTATATTGATTTTGCCGAATATGGTGAAAATGAGTATGAAAAGTACAAAAAGCAGCTGTTCCTGGAGATTGGGCTGGAACCAGACGAAGCAAAAATCCGTTATTACATACTGCTTGATGAGTTGTTCTGAGGATGTAAGGTGATTTAAAATAATGTTTATAATCGGATTATACAGGAGAAACAGTTTGAAACCGAGTTTGCCGTGGTTTTCGCGGCAAGGAAAGGATGCTAAAGACGATGAATCTTGAAATCAAACCACTCACACCTGAACTTGCCGCAGATTTCTTTGACTTCTTCGACAACCGCGCTTTTACAGACCATGCCGAATGGTCGTGTTGTTACTGCACCTATTTTCACATCGATAGTGAACGTGAAAAAGTAATAAACAACATGGTCAAAGAAGGCAAAGACTTTAGAACTATTCTTCGCAATGCAGCGGCTGAATTCATCAATGACGGTACGCTACAAGGATATTTAGTTTATGACGGTGATATCACCGTAGGATTTGTCAATGTCAACGATAAGACCGCATATCGTCGATTTGATGGAAACCGCACAAGAAGTACATATGTGAGTGAAAGCAGCTGCGGCAGGGATAAAGCGGTTACTTGTTTTACAATCGCACCCGAATACAGGGGTCAAGGAATTGCAACAACGGTTCTTGAGCGTATCTGCAATGATGCAGGGCAAGATGGATATTCCGCAGTGGAAGGCTATCCTCGAACTTACCCAGAACATTTTGAATTTCCATATAACGGGCCTGAACGGTTGTTTGAAAAAGTCGGGTTTGTTAGAGTAGACGAACGCAGTGGTGCAGATTTTAATGAAGAACAGGGTGTCGTCATTATGCGGCTGGCGTTGAAATAGCGATGAACAATGCTCGACTATGTGCTTGTTCACCCACGCGGCATTGTTTATCTATATAACAGCCGTTTGGATATACTGCCTGAGCAATTTGCTTCACGTAATGCCAGCAGCTATTTAGCTGCAATGGAGTTGTTGAATGATTGATAAACTGGAGAACACAAAATGATTCCAACATTTGAAACAGCCCGCACTTTCATCTACCGCAACGCCCGTCCACTCGACTTGGCGAGGTGGCAGTATCATTTTGAAAACGGCTTAAAAGAAGCTGTAATAACCGCACTTACCGCTTACCAAAATGAGGATGGTGGGTTTGGTCACGCTCTGGAGCCTGACGCATGGAATCCACACTCCGCACCGATAATGACATGGGTAGCGACGGAAATCCTGCGTGAGATTGACTTTACCGATCGTAAACATCCGATTATACAAGAAATACTGCGTTATCTCGCAAGCGGGCAGGCGTTTACTGGACAGTTTTGGGACAATGCACCCAGTAGCAATAACTATTATCCTCACGCTCCGTGGTGGCACACCGATAGCAATAGTGCTTGTCATCACTCATACAATCCCACCGCTTGTCTTGCTGGATTTATCATTCGCTTTGCCGACAGAAATAGCGACCTGTTTCGGCTCGGCTGCCGTATTGCCAAAGAAGCCTGTGACGCATATCTTGGACAAGACTTACTCGGTGATATGCATACTGCGGGTTGTTATATCCGTCTTTGGCAGTATTGCATCGAAGCGGATATGACCGACATCATCGATCTCTCTGTGCTCAAAGAAAAATTGCTGTTGCAGGTTAAAGCCAGCATCACGCACAACACTACCAAATGGGAAACGGGTTATATCTGCAGGTCGTCGCAGTTTTTCAATACCCGATCCAGTATTTTTTACGCTGACAATAAGGATATAGCCGACTATGAATGCGAGTACATTATCAAATCACAGCTTGAAGACGGCTCTTGGAATATCCCGTGGGGTTGGAACGGTTACCCCGACGAATGGGCAATCAGCAAAAACTGGTGGAAAGGCAATGGCGCGATTTTAAATATGTTGTATCTTAAAGGAATGGGGAGACTATTCTGATGAACAACCTCTATAAAGCAAGGGACCCATCGCATGAAAATTGACGTAAAATGTTATTGTTGTGAGAAGAGAAACGATTCCATGCTATTGCGCATCAATAAGGTTGCGCTAGTGGTCTTCAGAAAAATACTTAAAGAGGCAGATGGATGAAACGAATCGATGCTATACACAACTTACTTACTATCCGCTATGGTATAACACCAAAGACTATTTGCGAAGTGCAAGGTGGCTGGTCTGCCAAAGCATATCGGATAAACACAGGAGATCACAGCTATTTCTTAAAGGCATATGATAAATCGCTCCCATCAATACGGCCATGGATTAAAAGGATAGATAACTATATGCCAGTGCTTGGATGGCTGTCGGGAACACCGGAGCTTGGAAAAAATGTGATTCATCCGATTACAACAATTGACAGCAGATACAAAGCAGAAACGGCCGAATTTGTATATGTACTATTTGATTACATAGTGGGCGAAACACCGGGCGAAAAAGGACTGACAGATAAACAGACGACGGAGCTTGCGGGAATAATCGCACGACTGCATAATTTGAAAAATATTGCATGCGATAACCCCGGGCTTGCGGAGGATCTATCCATTCCGTTTTGCGAAAAGATAAAATTGTTTTTGGAAAAGGAGCCTACTAATAATGATCTTTCCCGCTTGATATTTCCCCATACAGATATATTGCGTGAGGCAATAATGGTAACGAGTCATTTAAGAGATACTGTGCGAATCGATGCAACACCTCTTGTTTTATGCCATGCGGATGCACATCCCTTTAATGTGATACAGAGCGACCGTCTTGTGCTTGTGGACTTTGAGGACTTGAAATGGGCGCCCGCTGAAATTGACCTTATTATATATGCACTAAGCCCAAACTGGGAAGTGTTCTGGAATGCATATTCAGCTGTACGACCGGATTTTCAGATTAACTCGAGCTTAATGAAGTTTTATCTGATCCGACGGCGACTGGACGATATTTGGAGCGACATAGCACGCATTTCTTATGAAAAACCAAACGAAGAGGAAATTGCTCAAATGAACGGATGGGTGAAAAATGCGATTTCAGATATAAAGCAACTGCTATCGGGTTAAGATGTATAGGTTTGTGCATATAAGGGCAGGTTTGATGGATCGGAATTTGCGCCGACGCGATAAGGGGGTATAAACTTGCTTGACAGAAACATGATTATCAACAAACTGCGTGAAGCGCTGGAGCCGCTGCCTTTTATCTACGCCTTTTGGCTTGAGGGTGCGGACGCAATCGGCACCACTGACGAATACAGCGACATTGATTTATGGGTTGATTTTGAGGACGCCTATGAGGAACCGGCCTATGAAGCGGTTGAAAATGCCCTGGGGGCGCTTGCCGGAATTGACTATAAGTATGTCATGCCACATGAACATCCGAAAATCCGTCAACGGATCTACCACCTGGCCGGAACGAGTAAATACCTGATGATCGACTTCTGCTGGCAACTCCACAGCCGCCCGCAGGAAGAATATATCTATTACGAAAACGACAGAATCTCAGCGGCAAAAGTGGTATTTGACAAAGATCAGATCATCAGGCACAAACTGTTCGACCTCTCTGAGGTGGCGAAAAACAATCAATCCCGCCTTGAAGAAGCGAAATACCGCAGGACGCAGCAGATACGCGCTGTGAAATACGTCCGCCGCGGGCAGTATCTTGAAGCATATGCCTATTACAACCGTTATGTGTTAGAGCCGCTCATCGACCTGCTCAGATTGATCTATACGCCGGCGTATGCTGACTACTACCTGCTTCACATTTCACAACATATCCCCACACCCGAACGAGAGAAACTCGAATACTTCGCGCGTATCGGTTCTCTAGATGATAAGTCAGAGAAGATAGTGCAAGCTGGTCAATGGTTTGACGAACTGGTTGAAAGGCTTGGTGAAGAAAATACTTCAATGGACGATAGTGTCGAGCGGCTGACCACACGACCGTTGCATCTGAAGCTGATTGGATCGGTCTGTGCCGGTCAGGACATCTTTTGCCGCAAAGCAACGACTGACGATGTTGAGATGATTATTCAGATGGACCATTTACACCGGCACGAGCAGATCAGCAAAGCTGTCATTCAAGAAGAATGCTATATTGCCGAGGATACTACCCAGATCATCGGCTTCGCCATTATGGACTACTCATTCTTTCACTGCGGCTTTGTTGCGTTACTGATTGTCAAAGAAGAATACAGGCGACGCGGTATCGGAGCCGCTCTGCTGGATTATCTGTTCCTTCAATGCAAAACCGAAAAGCTCTTTACGTCAACCAACGAATCCAACACCCCGATGCGGGAGCTCCTCAGAAAATCTGGATTCATACCATGTGGACAAATAGACGCGCTCGACGAGGGCGACCCGGAGTTGTTCTTCGTCAGGAAGAAGGAGGCGAAATGAGAAGGAGAAATTTTCATGAATGAGCCGGAGCAGGCGCTGGTACGGGAGGCAATGGCTTATTATGATTTAGCGAACCCGCATACAGAAATGATCCGGCAAAACGAAAATCTGACCTGTCGCATCATCGACGGCAACAACGCCTATGCCTTGCGTATCCGCTGTCCGGCACAAGGCTTTTCACTGAAAATCTTCGGCGACCAGGCAACGGCCTATCAGCTCATGCGTGGTGAAACAGATCTATTGCTTCATCTTAGCCGTACCGGCTCGTTTCCGCTGCAGACACCTGTATTAACGAAAGGTGGAGATCCTGTCTGCATTCTTTCAGACGGTTCTCCGGCGTGTCTACTTCATTGGCTTGAGGGTGAAACGCTCAAGGCGGAGGACGGTAACCGCTGCGCTCATGCACTGGGCGTGCTGGCTGCGCGCATCCACAAAGCTGCCGAAGGCTTTTCCGGCACACGTCTTCACTATTCACAGGAATTGATTCGAGCTATGCAGAAAGAAATCGATGTGGCCTTGTTGGCGAGTCACTTGACTGCAAGACACGCATCAATTTGTCGGGGAGCGCTGAATGAAATTAGCGCAGTGATGACTTGTTTGGATGGCGATGCAACGAGTAAGGGCCTGATTCACGCAGATTTGGGATTCAACAACGTGCTGTGTACACCCAACGGTCTGGCGCCCATTGACTTTTCTCTTTCCGGCTACGGATATAAGGCGCAGGAATGCGGCATGATCGCCTCGAATTATAGCGATACCGGGCAGCGGCAAGCTGTTTATGATGGTTATGCAGAGATCAGTGGAACAGTCTTTGATCCACACCACACAGAGGCATTTTTCGCGCTCAGTGTGCTGCTGTTCATCACCAGTCAGCACGAACGATTTTATCGCGATGAATGGTTTGCCCCGGCGATGGACCGATGGTGCAATACCTGCTTTGCTCCGTTGAACGGTGAGACAGTGTAGCGAATTACGATTGGAAGGTAATGAATTTTGAACCAAAATATTTCACTTGAAACACTCTTGCCTGTTTTGACAAAGAAGCTTGGCAAAAAAATACGCTTCGCCAATTATCAAATCACAAGGCTTCACGGCGGCACATTGGGTGAGGTGAAGCTTGTCACCGGCACAGCAACAACAACTGACAGCGAGGCGTTGCCATATAAGCTTGTTTGGAAAAGGCAGAAGAAATGGGAGCGATATGGGGATCCCGGCTCATGGCGCAGAGAGTATGACCTTTATTCGTCTGATTTGGGCATGACTTTTTCAGACTCATTCCGCTGGCCTGATTGTTATCTCGCCGAAATGAACGAAGAAGAAAATGAAATCCAGATATGGATGGAATATATCGAGGGCGTAACGGGCTTAAAACTGACCGGAGAAATGTATGAGCGTGCAGCCGAAGAACTGGGTCGGTTTCAAGGTAAGCTATATGCCGAACAGCCGGCTTTTTTACAAAACCTGACCAACCTGAGCAAAGTCGGGTTTGTGAAAGACTTCTATGAGCGTTATCGGTCATGGAAGAAAGTGTATGATTATGTACGCTCTGGCGACTGCGAAATCCCAAAGCATATCTGTCAAATGCTAATCGATATAGATAAGCAAGCTGACGTGATATTCAACAGTGTTGAGAAGCTTCCTATCGTGTTGTGCCACAGGGATTTCTGGGTGGCGAACCTATTCTGCACATGCGGTGAAATTGTACTCATCGATTGGGATACCACCGGATGGGGTTATTTGGGTGAAGACATCGCAAGTTTGATTGCAGACGAAGCGGACGTTGAACAGATGGTTCAATACTACCATCGATGTGTCCCGGCATATTACAAGGGATTCTCGGAATATGCGGACATTTCCCATATCACAAATCATTGCGTTCGCGAGCTTATCCTTGTTAAGTTCGGATACAGGCTTATAGAGTGGTATATTGACGCTGGTTCAGGAAATAAACGCCAAGAGACGACAGACGAAAAAGAGTTGCAGCTCAATACACTGCAAAAAATATATGAAATGGGAATATAGACCATGCTTTTTGAAAAGGATTTAATTATCTCGCCATTTCCAGTTTATATCCTCCATGCGTGGTTCTACCCATACTTTGATGAGATGGCAAAGAAATGGGAGGCGGTATTATGACCCTAAACGAAGCCATCAAAGTAATGACGGGTGAAATATCTTCGATTCTTGCTGATAATAAACCAACCATCTATTTGTTTGGCTCTGTTACGCATGGCGATTTTCATCTTGGCTGGAGTGATATTGATATACTCGTTCTGAACGAGCGAGAAATGACAGAACTGCAGGCTGATATGCTGGTCGGGCTCCGTCAAGCTTTATTGGATCGCTATCCCGGCAATCCATATTTCCGTTTATTTGAGGGCGGTATGCTTTCTGCGGATGCATTCCTGAACAGCAAAAACGAGCTGACAGTATATTGGGGAACGAGCGGCCAGCGCATCACCGATAACTATAAAATGGACAGCTTCAGCATGGCGGAACTGCTTGATAGCGGCATTCTTCTTCACGGCAATGATGTTCGCGAGAGGATGACCTACCCAACATACGCGCAAATGCGGGAAGATATTATCCAGCATGCGCAGGCGGCTCGGAAATATGGCACTGTGGTTGGTTGGCTGTTGGATATAGCGCGTGGGATTTACACCCTGCGGACAGGTAAGATTATTGCCAAGACTGCCGCCGGTGAATGGACATTGGCTGAAAGGTTATGTCCTGATGAAGACGCGATGAAAAAGGCTGTGTCCGTCAGGAAAGAACCACTTCGCTACTCGAATGAAGACAAGAGCGTTGATAATGCTGTTATTAAGCGGTTTGCAGATGTACTAGACAATGAGCTTAACCACCCTTACTATTATCACGGAACAACTACGCCGGGGATAACCGAACTCAAGGCAAACCCTATTGTATATCTGACTCCCAACAGAGCATACGCCCTTTTCTATATTGTAGATAAAAACGTCAACTGGGTAACTTGCGGCATAAAAGATAATGACGGCAAGGTTCATTATGACGAGCGTTTCCCGAATCAGCTTGAGAAACTATATAACGGGAAAAGCGGCTATCTTTATAGATGCAATGATGCAGAAGGATTGATCCTCGGCAAATCGAGAGATATTGTTGTTTCTCAAAGCCCCGTTTCTGTCGCTGGTTACGAGTTCATTCCCGATGTTTTTCATGAAATTCTCAATTATGAGAAAGCCGGAGCGGTTGTCGTAAAACGATATAAAAATTTGACTGACACCGAAAAAAAAGACATTTTCGATATGATGCTTTATTACATTTATAAACTCGACTTGCTTGCGGAAAAAGGAACAAAAGCAGATTTCATAAGAGAGAGCTTCCCCGACGCATGGGCATATGCTGCTGCTCACATTGAAGACAAGTCACTCATTATGTCAGAATGGAAAAAGAGAAGAGGGGCGGCGAAATGAGAGCAACGATTGAAATTAGAAAAGCAGTCCTATCCGATGCCGCTGACATTGCCGCAATACTTTGTGATTCTTGGCGGTCGGCTTATAAAAACATCATCACGCCGGAGGAATTGGAGCGTAATACTAACCTTGAAACACGGACAAAAATGTTTGAGAGGATGATATCTTCCGGCGTTGGAAATTACACGATCGCTTTTATGAACGGTACGCCTTGCGGAGTAGTATCTTATAATAAAAGCCGTGACGCAGACCTTTCAGCTTATGCGGAAATTATAGCTATTTATGCGTTGGAAACCTATTGGGGCAGCGGCATCGGCAAGCTAATGATGGATGATGCACTGGCTGAACTGAAACGTTTAGGATTCGAGCGAGTAATGCTGTGGACATTTGAAGCCAATGCCTGCGCTCGGCGGTTTTATGAGAAACGCGGATTTGCTGTGGACGGCGCCGTCAAGGACAGCGGCTTTGGCAACGCCAAAGAAGTTCGGTACAGATTGGAACTCGCATCATGCCAAGATACTGATGAAGAACGACGAGCCAGAATATACCCCGTTATTCTGAGCGAATATAACCCGGCATGGTCTGAGTGGTATGCCGAAGAAAAAGCGAATCTGGAACGATTAATTGGAATTGAAAACATCTCTCGGATCAGTCATTTTGGCAGTACATCCGTACCGGGTCTTACAGCTAAGCCAACAATAGATATTTTGCTTGAAGTAAGTGAAGCCGTTGACATTGACAAGCTGATTAATTTGCTATCATCACCTAACTATATCTCCTTAACTTCCTGAAAATTATACCCTGCAACATATGAAAGAGCAGGAAATTAAG
>JAWSUP010000082.1:0-13161 GCA_033549405.1 Bacillota bacterium
AAAGCATCGCGCAGTTTGCGAACCCGATCAGCATACAGGTCAGGCTTGCTGCTCAGTGCCAGCACCTGGCAGAGCTGGTATACACTACCGCGGGGTCGCAAGTCATAACGCAGATCACGGTAATTTTGTTCGATTCGATCAAGGTCGTTCTGCGGATCCAGACCGGCGGAAGCCAGCATCACTGCATATACATAGTCGTCCTGGCCAACCAGAAACCGATGCTGCTGTTTCATGGCCTTGAGCCAGTTGCCGGCCATGGCGCACTGTTCCGCCAGATTTTCCTGACTCGTGTCGCGTGCGATCAGGCAGGAAGCCACTGCCAAATAATCAGATGAGCGATATCCGGCCTGCCTGAGTTGCAGATGAGCCGACAGGATTCTGTCTAGATACGACTCCGGATCAGCCGTCAGGGCCAGCAGGGCATAGATCGCCATGTCAGTCGCGCCGCGGAAAGATGAAAACAGCCCGGTTTTTTGCTTTACAACGGCTTCGGCGGCCCGAATGGCAGCTATGTCAACCTGCTGCCCCTCTGCCGCAAAGAGCAGCGCGGCCAGCCGTTTAGCCATGTCGTTTTTCCAGAATGAGTACTGCTTGAGCGCCAGCCATTTCATGTCCTGCCAGTAGTTTCTGTCCGTCATGTTCCAGGTGTTTTTCTTCTGCATCTGGCGGGCCAGTGACTTTGTGACAACACCCGCTCCGGCTCCGGCAGCCGTTGAGATGACAACGCCGATTTTGCGGAACATCTCACCGCGGGGGCGATGCGACAGCCACAGATAAGCGAAGTGGTCGAGCAGCGTCTTCAGCTGACCAGTCATCTCATAGCAATAAGTCGGAGAATCCAGAATAATCACCTCAGACCGGCACATCGCCGCGATGATCGGCTGAACCTGGGCGGCATGCGGGCATTTTTCTTCGCCTTTGAGGATGCAGCCATAACAGCCGACACAAAAGTCCGGCCCGTTCGTTGGCATGAAAAATTCATGTACTGTTGTATCAGCTAGCGTGATCTTATCTGCCAGGCTTCTCGCAGCATGATAGGTGCTGCCCTTATGCCTTTGGCCATGGATCATCGTGATCTCCACTGTGTACTCCTCCAGTAATGATGTGCGCAGCTTTGTGTTTTCAACATCATTGTATCAAATTAAAATAGAAGTCTTAATCCCTTCGATCCGCTCTGACAAATGGTTCTTCAATGCTCTCAGAAAGCAGCATAGCATATTTCCCGGGATGGCGGTAAGCATTGCCATGGACTTCACTGCTTCTGTACGCTCTGATTTCATTGATGGGAAAATCCGCCAGGTAAATCCCCTCTCGTTCACCCGCTTCAATGATCAGTGTATCTCTGGAGCAGGATTCAGATGGTCTGTACGCGATCCCGTCAAAGGCGGTTGAGTGACCGTTGCAGTCTGGTTTGCCTTTGGGGTAATTGACCGTGGCCAGGCCAACCATGTTTTCATAGGATCTTGCCCGCAGCTGAGACAAGCGATTTATCTCCATCGGGCAGGCGTTTGGCACCAGGATTATTTCCGCGCCTTTTAACATGAGGATGCGAGCGCTTTCCGGAAATTCCCTGTCGTAACAGATCATGGCGCCGATTTTCACGTTTCCTTTCCCAGTATCCAGATTGGCCACATAGAAGTCATCGCCGGCAGTCAGTCTGCATTCATCGCTGAAATCACAGGTGTGCACCTTGGCGAAGGTCAGCACATTGCGCCCAAAACGATCAAACAGGCACAGGGTGTTGCGCGGCAAGGGATCATAGGCTTCGAGGAATGTTATGCCAATCGCCATATTCAGTTCCCTGGCCAGACTGCCAAACGAACTGACAAATGGACTGCCGGTGCTGATTGCATGCTTTTTCAATGCGGCAGCGTCTTCCGGAATGGCATAGCCGATGCTCCACATTTCGGGAAACAAGGCGATGTCCGCACCCATCTCCTGTGCTTCTCTGCAGTATTCCATTCCTTTTTGCAGATTGCCTTCAATGCTGTCTTCAGGCATCAGCTGCAATAAAGCCACTTTCAGATTTTCCATGACACATTCCCTTTTGCTTGTTTACTTTGCCAGCTTTTCCAGCAGGCTGGAAACCTCTTCGGTCACTTCAACGGTTCCCATGTATGTCCCCTGCTCATCGCGGACCGCATAATAGCGCACCAGGTCAAGATGGCTGCCTTTGCGGACCGGGACGATGGCTTCATCCTTCTGCCCGCTTCTGAATGCTTCGATCAGCTTCTTGATGCGGGGGACCAGAAGCGGCGGATGGCAGAGATACACGTTGCGGCCGATGATAGTCCGCGTGCGGGTGAAAACCTGGTGTTTGCCTTCTGAGTAATACTGGATGATATCGTCACTGTCAATAAAGGTGAGATCGGTGGGCAGGGTGTTCAGCATCGCAGTCAGCTGGGCAACGGTGAAATTGCCGCTCGGAAGCTTGATTTTGTCTGCCGGCTGGACCGGTTCCTGCATGACACCACCGGTTTTTTCCAGAATCCAGGTCGCGGCATCGGAATTGGAGGCACCCGTGATGCCTTTATTGAAGATATAACCGATGTGAACGCTCTCCTGGGCTGCCAATATCCAGTCTGCTTCGGTCATGACGCCTGCCAGCATCGGCAGCAGGATGTCGTTCTCCTGAATAATCATGCGCTCAACCTGAGTTAGCAGACGGTCGGCTATGAGCCTGACCCGTTCGGGCTGAGCCGGCTGCTGCTCGATCGCTTCGATGAACAGTTTCATGAGCGCCCTGATGATATCATCAACGCCCCACATGACCTGCGGCGGCGCCGTGATCCCCGCTCTTTCCAAGTACGGAAAAAAGACATTTTCCTTGCGTTTATAGTGGGTGTCGATTGCGAGCAGTTCCTTCGCGTCGGACAGCAGGTTCAGGCGGTCCTTTTCGGTCAGGCTGTTCAGCCAGTTGTCAAGATCCGGTTTGATCCGGCCGGTGATAAATTGACTGATTCCCACGTTTTCCCCTTTGAGAACAACGACGGGATGGCCAGGCGCCTTGTCTGGTGGTATTGTGTCCGGAAGTGAAACAGGCATAATGGCATCGGCAACCAGATCGGTGTGCTTCCCGCTGGCGCGCTGGATGGCCTCGACTGTCACACCTTCCGCCACAAGCAGGTTCTCTGCCTGGGCCAGTTCATCGGCTGTTATCTGTTCAAACAACGCTATGAACGCTTTCTGGACGTCAGCATAGGCCTGTCCATCGACAAGCTGTTTCAGCAATGCAGCGAGCTGCCTGACTCTATCATTCATAACATATCCCACCTGTCTGTTTGATCAAGGTACGACCCTGTTGCATCCATCATAATACATCTGGTGATCGCTTGTCCAAACAGAAGTGCTCACAGATACATCTTGACAAGCATGCCGATGACGGCTCAATATGAATGGCAGGATCATTTACCTGTTTCACGAAGCCTCACGCAATGAATTTATGGACGTAGCTGTGGCCGGCGTCATTGAAAAAATGCGTATAACTTATTACACGGATTATGTGGGCGAAGGATTTGCCAATAAAGTAGAGAAAAACAGTGATATGACACTCGCTCTGAAGAAAGGCGACTCGGTGTACATCCTGCACATGTACGGTCCAGATCACATTAACTACAAACAATCGCTGGCGGATCTGATGGCTGTATTTGTCAGAAACGTGGAAGCAAAACTAAGTGTTAAGAGGTAGTGCAAATGTATCGATGGTGCGCCAAACATGGCCGGCTCATAATCTGGCTTTGGTTATTATTATCATTAGCCATCTATTTACCGCTGCTCTACCTGACCGATCTGTCGATTATCTGGCTGTTTGCGTATCTGTTTTTTATGGCCACAGCCGCCTGGGCATTTGTCAATGGCTGTGCTCGGACATTGCTAAAACAGGCCGTACAATGTTTACACGATCATTGCGACCCTGACCCTTTGCTCAGGGAAACTGAAGATCAATTAACATATTCAAGGTCAAAAACATACAACCAGATCCTTCAGATTGACAAGTGTGTTGCGCTCCGGTACATGGGACAATTTGACCGGGTTCTGGAGATATTGATCAATCTGAATATCGACCAATACAGCGGCACAATACCGCAAAACAAGGTCATCTATTACAACAATCTGGCGGATGCTTACATAGAGGCCAAAGACATTGAAAAGGCCATGATCTGGCAGTCTAAAGCCCGGCAGATAGCAGCTGACATGAAGAACCCGAAAATCAGAGAATCTTTACTGGATACTCTGTCGTTAAATGATGCAGCTATCCTGATACTGCGCGGGCAGTATGCTGAGGCAGAGCTAGCATTGCTGTCTCAGGCCGGTAAACAAAAACCATTGGTTAAAATGATTTCTGCAGCCATGCTTTTTGCGGAGATTGGGATTCACATTGGCAACTTTGATGCGGCGCGAGAACACCTCAATTTTGTGATCACCAACGGAAATAAAGTGTTCGATGTCCAGAAAGCCAAATACATGCTGGACAATTTGCAGAATTCACGCGCTGACAATATCTTGTAACAGTGATCGGATCAAGTCAAGCTGCCGACTGACGATGGTCTCTGGCTCCTCTTGCCCCAGTATGCAATAGTGGATGTTATCAGTCGCAAAACCGAGATATATATACCCAACCAGTTTTCCCAGCGCCTGTGGATTGTCAGTTTTGACCATACCTTTTCTGCCCATGGCCGCGAATAGTCCTTCCATAGATGTCAATAATACCTGCCGGTCTCTGAAAGCGATTTCTCCCGCAGTTTTATTGGTATACTGCTCATTGATAATAACCCTGGTCAGTTTCACAAGTTTCTCATTGCGCAGTGATTCGATGATCTGACGAGCCAGATCATCAAATAATTCTAAGGGGCTCATTTGATCCAGCAATATCTCATAATCAGGCCTGGCCGCGGGACCATTCTGTTCCAAACCGGTATAAAAATCATAGATTGCCTGCAAAAGCTCGTTTTTACTTTTAAAGTGGTTATAAAACGATGCGACCGAAAGGCCGGTCTCTCTGGTGATTTCCCTGATTGATGTCGCCTTGAAGCCTTTCTCAGCAAAAAGATTCAAGGCTGTTTCAAAAATTTTCTCTTTTGTCTTCATTGCGGATGACATCCTTATTATTTATGCCAGACAATCCTGGCGGGACCGCGGGGCGGCATTTGCTGCCATTCCAGGTTTGAATAGCCCAGGACAATGGCGGAGTCTACTCTTTCCTTCTCGTTGATGCCGAGTGTTTTTTTGAGCTGTCTGTCTTTATTGACCGCCATCTCCAACAGGCCTGACCAGCAGGTGGCCAATCCCAATGCCTTTGCCATGAGTGTACCATAGGTGGCGGCTATGGTTACATCTCCTTTATAAAATCCCTTGTGCATCAGGCCAGCCTTTGGATCGGATGTTATGATGATCGCCGCAGGTGCACCATGCAGATAGGAGATTTGGGCATTGTCCTTGATTATATCGTTCTGAAACAGGTTCTTGTAGAATTGATAGAGAGATTTCAAGGAAGGCTGTGCAGTGCTGGCTTCCGGATTTGCTGTCTGCTTATTTTTCTTGTTTGTCTTGCTGGCATTCAGGGCACTGGTCAGTGATACCAGACGCAAAAGTATAGGGTTTTTATAGATCACCAGTGTTTTTTGATAGTGTGCTTTCAATCGTTCTTCCAGATCGTCCAGCTTTGCCTGATCATCCAGAATGTAGTATTTTCTGTTCTGCTCATTTCCTGCAGATGGAGCCCTGACCATGATGTCCAGAACCTTCTCAATTTTGTCTTTGCTGACAGGCCTGTCGAGATAGATACGGTTGGACCTATTTGCACCCAGCAGACTATAAACCGCAGCTGCATCTGGAATCATTACAGCTGGATCCAGTTGAACCGGTTCTGCCACAAAGTATTGTCCGTTCCGATCATCCTGGCTCAAGGGCTCGAAGGTGATCGCCTGCACCGGACAGATCGCCAGACAATGTCCGCAGTAAATGCACTTGTAGTCGAACTTGAATTCCGGTCTTCCCTGATCGTTTTTCTGGATGACCCGGCTGTTTGTGCAGATACGCTCACACAGCATGCAGGAAGTACAAGTGTCAAAGTCAATACTTTTCCGAAACATCTGCTGGCCTCCTCATCAATTCTATATGGATATAAACGAACGTTCATTTATATTATGGTGAATCATGGCAAACGTGTCAATAACCAGTCATACAGATTTCATCACCTGCGCTTAACAGTTACCGAAGTCGATGTAATGGATCATCAATTCAGGGCTATTGACAACATCAGTCGAATGGATTAGACTGATAACAGTCTATCGTATTCGACTGAATTTTTTAGAGAGGGCATCGAGATGGATCGTGATATCAATTTGAGCCATGCGGATTATCGTCTGCTTTCCCTTGTCTGGGATGCCGAACCGGTCGCGTCACCCGAACTCTGCAAGCTGGCCGAAGCGCAACTTGGCTGGAAACGCACCACGACCTACACCGTGTTGAGACGGTTATGTGATAAAGGGTTCGCGCAGAGCGAACGCACTATTGTCACGTCGCTCTGGAGTCGCGAGCAGGTCCGCCATATCGAGAGCCGACAGGTGCTGGAACGCAGTTTTGACGGCTCTTTGCCTCAGTTTATCGCAGCTTTTCTTGGCAATGAAAAGATCAATAATGACGAAGCTGAGCAGCTCAAGCGTCTCATCGATCAATATCGCGAGGGGAAATAATGGAATCGCTGTTCTTAACCATTATCAACATGAGCATCACAGCGACCTTCATCCTGGCTTTTGTCCTGCTCTTGCGCCTGCCGCTGCGCCAGGCGCCCAGATGGCTCTCCTATGCACTCTGGCTCCCTGTCCTGTTCCGCCTGGTCTGCCCGGTTTCTTTTTCATCATCTTTCGCCGCACTGGGCCGCCTGATCTCACCCCCGGCCAGCCAGGGCAGCATTCAGTACATCCCTCCGGACATCGGGCTGCAAGCGCAGCCTCAGGTTGATCTGGGCGTGCCGGGCATCAACCAGATCATCAACCAGGTTCTGCCTGCCGAGGTTGTTCCGGCTAGTGTCAATCCGCTGCATATCATGGTCGGCATCTGCACCTGGCTCTGGTTGGCAGGCGTTCTGGCCATGCTGACCTACAGCGTGATCTCCTATCTCAGGCTGAAGCGGAGAATCAGCACAGCGACATGGGTAACAGGTCAAATCTTCGAGTCCGATGAAATCTCGGCTCCGTTCGTCTGTGGTTTCCTGAAGCCCGTCATCTATCTCCCGGTCGGCCTGGGCGGGCGCGACAAGGATTATGTTCTGCGGCATGAACGGGCTCATCTTGAGCGCTTCGACCACCTGGTCAAGCCTCTGGCGTTCCTGCTGCTGTCGATCCACTGGTTTAACCCCCTGATGTGGCTGGCCTTCCGCCTGATGGGTCGTGATATGGAGATGTGCTGCGATGAGCGGGTGATTCGGCATATGGGTCACGCTGAAACGGCAGATTACGGGTTGGCGCTTGTCCGCCTGGCGGGGCAGCGGCCGCTGATGCCGGGCAGCCTGCTGGCTTTCGGCGAAAGCGGAACAAAGAGTCGCCTGAAGAATATCCTGAACGTCAGAAGACCATCTTTCTGGATCATCTGTGTGCTCGTTATCCTGCTGGTCCTGGCCGGAATTGCCCTGCTGGCCAATCCGTTGACCAAAAATCAGACAGAACTTGCGGTACTGGATGAATTTGCCACCGCCATGACGCGACAGCATGAAGGCTTAGCCGACAGGACAGCGTACTACAGGGAGAAAAATCCGGAGTTTGTCACTGAGCGGGTCAGGGTCCTGGAGTATGAAAAAGAACACAATGACCGGATTCTGGCCGAACTGGCTGATGACAAGTCTGTCGATGATCTGCTCAATGAATTGCTTTCACTGATCAACAATCCACTGGTCGACTTCTTCAAGCCTGGGCACCTTTTTGTTAAAGGCAATCTCGTCGTCCAGTATATCGGCTCAGATGAAGCGCTCCTCAAGTCCCTGTCTGAACTGCTCGGTCCGGAATGGCCGCATATGGCGCCCTTCCTGGAACTGCCTGCTTTTGTTAAAATCAGCAGTACCGTTCACAGCGTACCACTGACGAATCAGGACATCACAGACGAAACGGATCTGCGTATGATCCAATCGGTAATCGCCAACTGTGATAGCAGTAAAGAAATCTGGCCGGACAGGCCAGCCGATGAAATACTGAACAGAGTCCAGCTATTGGTCCGGCAGACCCCGGATAGCGCCATCACACAGTACACGCTTTATTTCGATGAATCAGATACGGCTTATATCGTCTCCGACCAGACCAAACTCTATTGCCAGCTAGATGATGCGAGCAAGACCGCTCTATATGAGCTTGTTCGCGCAGGATTCTACGAGGATTCTGCCATAACGGTCCGCTCGGGTGACAAGGAAATCAAGGCGATCGGTCACTGGAACTATTCGTATAACAAAATCACCAAAGTCAGTGCGGATGGCCTTTATCTGACAGCGCAGAACATTAAGCTCTATCTGAACTGGCTGCCGATCGACTTTGAAAAGGGCGTCAAAGATGGCTCGCAGTCTTTCGCGATCTTTGTAAATGGTCAGGAACAATATGGCGATTTCATCCTCTATGATGATCAGATGAATCGAACCGATATCATCGAAATGTCAGGGCTCGCGCCGCAGGTATACATGCTGAACAGCCTGGCGCCCGGCCGGTACATTGTCGAACTGCGCACAACAATCAAAACGATTACAGGCGATAGCGGTTACCAATACTTCTTTGGCGTCATCATCGAGTGATGGCCTTTCAGTATACCTGTCGCTTTAATCTTGCTCGAAGCTTACAATGCGGGTATAACGCCGCAGTGCAAATTCTCCGTCGTGAGGCGCGCCGTTATAGGTCCCGGACATGCGCTCAGCCGGGCAGACCCGCAAAACACTGGCTCGCCAGAGCAACTGCACCAGTTCGTCCGTTTCATCTGCACCACAAAGCAGACCTGCCGTCTGCAGGTAGTTCTTGTAGGGGCGCAGCACGGACAACAATTCTGTTCTGGGCAGACCCTTGACCCAGGCATTGCCGAACCGGATGGCCGGTTCCAGCACCTGGTCGGAACGGGCAATCAGGCTGCAATGAGCCGCTTTGTAGATCTTCTGATCCTGGTACAATGTTTCCAGCTGCTCATGATACAACTGCAGCGCCAACTGGCTCCTGATGCCGATCCCCAGCTGTTCGACATAGTCCTGAACCGCCGCTTCCAGAACCGGCAAAAATTGTATGCAAAATGCATCAACAACCGCCCTGTCATCAGTGTCGATAAAGATGCCCTGGCAGGAACTGCACAGCAGCTGGCCTGTCAGCGCGATATGGCGTGCCAGGCCGGTGAGCTGGTGCTCTGTGATACCGTCTGATGTGACATAAGCGAAGCTGATTTTGTGACCCCACTCCACCAGGCGGATGCTGGGGTCAGCCATTTGGCGCAAGGCTGATACCGCTTCTGCACCGCCCCACACCACGATCGCATGCCTTTTAATTATTGATTGTCTATTACGGGCTCATCATCTCTATCAGCCAGTTCGCGGCGTATCCGCTTGGCTCTGCCACTGCCGGGCAGGGTCCGGCATATAGAACCGGTGCTGTACCGACAAAGCGGCCAACTTCGGCTGCTGCGCGTTCCAATACCGTGAGTTCTCGGGCAATGGTGGTTACATTGCGTCGTGCGTCAATCGGCGAGATCGAGTCAATGCTCTGGCCTGCTTCTTTGCGATAGTAAGCATAGTTTTTCAGCAGGCCGTTGGTCAGACGTTTCGTGGTGGAAGGTTTGCGCAGCAGATCCGAGACATCCCGGCGGAACAGCGCCACATAAGCCGGATCGAATCCGCGGCCAAGCTGTGCAAGTTCGCGGCCTTTGTCACGTGCCCAGACGTCGTTGAGCTCCTGGCATATGAATTTCAGCCGATACCAGACATCGTATAGCTCACCTCGTGTCGTGATCGGCACTTCGGACAACCAGAGATAGGCGAGCAGGCGCCTTCGCCAGTCCCACCACTTCAGGGGGCTCTGCAGATCGAGTGCAGGGATCAGAAAATAACCGGCTTGATCCAACAATGCCCCGAATACACCAGGCGGATGGCCGCGGCTTTGCTTTTTGAGTGTCGTTCGATATACACCACAAGAAGGGCTGCCGTCCATGTAGATGAAAGCCCGAACACCAGCTCGTTCCAGGCACTTCTTCGCATCCCTGGCGCCATCCAGTAACATATCTGTGACATCACGACCGCCACGACTGCGTATAGTGGCTTCACCACGCCAGACAGCCGCCCCATTTTCACCCGAGATATGAATCGGGTCGCGCATGATACCTAGCCCGGCCAGACATTCTGGACAGACCGGAACCCAGGTGAAATCTCCTTTTTCCCGGCCGATATGGCGCAGCATGTCGAAGCCGCGACCATTGTAACGGACGGGACAAGACATACAACAGGCACTGATGCCAATGACCGGCTTGTTCTGAAGTGTGATTGGTTTTTTATCCATGAGAATCCCTTTCCGTGCTGATCTGATATTTTATATGACCTATCCGACACTTGTATGCTGGATATATTGATCAACATTAAATTTACGGCGGCAACCGGCGGAGGTCATGGTGCGGACTTTACCGAAAACCGGGCGCTCATTCCAGGCTCGGTCATGAACCCCACCGATGGACCAGGCTATGCCGGCATATCCATTCGGATCACGGCCATCGAGCAGATAGCGATCATTAAGCGTAATGGCATGGGCTTGGGCTGTTTCTGCGTCGAGGCTCCATTCCAGGATTTTTTTCGACCAGTACATACGCAGATAGCCCGGCATCCAGCCAGAATTGACCATCTCCTGCTGGGCTGCATTCCATAATGGATCGGCTGTTTCAGCAGCTTCCAGTTCATGCAGATTATAAATGTGCGGTCGCGGATCGGCCTGATGCTGGCGTAATGTTGTTCTCGCCCATTCTGGGAATGCGGAGGTTTGGTCATAGTTATGATTGTAAAAACAAAAATTGTCGGAAAGCTCGCGACGAACTATCAGCTCTTCAAGAAAATCAGCCTGCAGTTCTTCGAGCGGGCTGTCGTTGCCGGCAGATGCCTTTGTCAGATTGCGCACTTCAAGCGCCACCCGCTGCGGTGCCAGCTGACCAAAATGCAGCCAAGATGAGAGTCGTGAACTGGCATGGGCATTCGGATCATTGCGGTGACCATAGCGGATCAGCCCGTCATTGAGGAATGATTCGAGCGCCGTTTTGCCTGCATTGCTTCCAGGAATTGGAGATTCGTGCCAGTGCGGAAACTGCTCATGAAGAAGCTTCCATTGTTGTGCAAGCTGTTTTTCGTTTAAACCAGCATGCACGCTTATGTCATCAGAGATCGGAAATGGACGACGCTGCATGGGGGGGAAACCGACCAGCCACTGGTCAAGTTGACGATTTACCTTGGGGCGGAAGGTATAGGCTGCATACTCCTGGTGGTCAGAGGCAAGCCAACAGGGGATAATATTGTGGGCGTCCACTTCAATGAGCGGAATTGTCAGCCTGCATGCCAGTTGGGTGCGCCATTCGCGGGCCAGACGCAGCGGGGAAAAATCACAGTAGACAACGCCGGCTTTAACCTGGTGGCAATAAGCTGGAAGAACATCTTGAGGCGGACCATTCAGAACAACCAGAGGAATACTCAGGTTAGAGAGCGCTTTTGCGGTCTCTTCCAGACCAGTAAGCAGAAAGGAGAAGGCTCGTGGCAAGGAACCTAAAAAGCTGGTCTGCAGGCAAAATACGACGATAAGTGGTTGGTGTCGCTGAAGCGCTTCTTGCTGGGCAAAAATCAAGCCCCAATGGTCCTCTACGCGCAGATCGCGGCTGATCCAGCAAATGACGGAGCCATCCTGACTGTCAAGATGATTGAGGAACCGGTCCCGTCTGAGCATATCGCCTCCCGTTCACATTGAACCATTTCGCTAAGAGACTTAAAGAGCTTCTTGAGACATCATTCTTGGAGAACCTTGGTTTATGAGACTAATCCACACAATAAATTATACTCTAAATGGAGTGTAATATTGTTCGCTATTACCAATATTTCTTTAGCGTTATCAGTGAGTAGTGCTTTCCTTTTAAAATCAGGCTGGAGACATATTTTAACGAACTACTTGACATACGCTACTACTATATGTACTATAATAGTATTCCATGCGACATAGTCGCCGGAAAGGCAGGAAACGATGAACAATCAATACAAAAAAGGCGTCGTCGAGCTTTGCATCCTCAGCCTGCTCAGTCGCAATGATTCCTATGGTTACGATGTGGCCGACACACTGACCCGGCACATGGAATTGTCCGACGGAGCAGTCTATCCGATCCTGCGCAAGCTTAAGGACGATGGCCTGGTCAGCACCTATCTGGCGGAACCCAGCGGCGGACCGCCGCGTAAATATTACACGCTGACACAAACCGGACGAAAAGTTTACGAAGCTGAAAAAAAAGACTGGCTCGCCTTTGTGCGCACCATCGAAAAATTACTGGAGGACGATGGCCATGAATCAAAAAACATTTCTGAGTGATCTCGAGAAGAACTTAAACGAACGCAATATCGATGACATCGCAGGGATTGTTGAAGAGTATGATGAACACTTCAAGTTCAAGCTGGCTGACGGTTATAGTGAAGACGAAATCGCCGCCCGCCTGGGCTCGCCTCAGGATATCGCTGCTCAGTACAAGCCATCCGGGACCGGCCGTCCGGGCGGACATCACGGGATGAAAGCCCTCGTCGCTGCAGGACTTTCCCTGCTCTTCATACCTGCCCTTTCTGTGATCATCCTGTTTTTCGGCTGGGTCATCGTACTCGGTGCTTTGGCTGTCGCCAGTGCGGCGCTCGGTGTCCTGCTGATCGGCGGCATCAATCCTGTCGATCTGATCCCGTTCATGCCCGGTTTTGGCGCCGTGATCATGGGGGTTTGCTTTCTGGGCCTCGCGCTGCTTTCTGGCATCGGCACCGTCTATTGCCTGCGCTATGCCATCCAATGGGTTAAAGCCTACTTCCACTGGAATCGGCGCTGCCTGGCGCTCGCAGCCGGACGTCCGGCTGCACCGCCAATCGCTGCGACACCACAATACACACCGCGTGCCCGCCGTTTGCTGCGTCGGTTGACCGGTCTTTCCCTGGCG
>JAWSUP010000083.1:0-13146 GCA_033549405.1 Bacillota bacterium
TTCAGGCCTTGTTTTTTCTGATTTCATTGATTTCGGTCGAAAGACCGGTTAAGGAAATGCCATATAGATGATTCTGCTGCGGATTCTGCTGCGGACACTGAATGTTATGCCTTCTTTTTTTGAACCAACAGGATAACAGCAGCAGCAACACCGGCGCCAGCCACACAGGCCAGTACGATGACCAGCCAGAGCGGCGCTCCTTTGCCCTCGCCACCTGATGGATCGGCTGTACTGTCTGTTGTCGTGGCCGTGGATTCGCCTGTCGTCTCACTGTCAGTCGTTGTTGTCGAAGCCTGACTTGTTACCTGGGTGCTTTCTGATGTTGTCGGTTCTGGAGAAGGACTGGGCGTCAGTGTCGGGCTGGGTTCCGGAGTCGGACTGGGCGATGGACTGGGAGATGGTGTCGGACTCAGGGTCGCGGTCGTGATACTCGTATAATGGCGAGACGATGTTGTCAGCATCGGGGCGACGATATCGTAGACAACAGCAACCGTATACTTGCGCTGGGCCGCTGATTCCAGCCCGGTCTCTGTATACCCGGTTGTATTTTTGTCCAAGGTAGACAGGTGTGTCAGCCCATCTGTCTGACTGAGATAAACAACATAATTTTTTACAGTTGTCATATAGGCTCCGGTATCGGTATCCGGACACTGATCCCAGGACAGGCTGATACTGGTATCCGTTGCCATTGCCTGCAGATTCCTGATCGGTGTCAGTTGGGCGTTATAATATTTGATCATAGCTGCCACATCATCCAGGATTGTCTTGCTGGGGCTGCCGTTTGAGATGTCAATATAGTTAAACTGGACATCCAGAAAATCAAACGTGATATCTTTCAGCTTCGTTGGTAACGTCGTTAAACGGTTGACTCCGATATCCAGGACGATCAGGTTTGGCGCTTCGAGTATGGATGCAGGTAACGAAGTGATCAGGTTGCGTTTGACAAATAATGATTGCAGCTGACTGCCGCCAAGGGCTGCCGGCAACGTGCGTATCTGATTGCCGGATAGGCTTAGTATGGACAGCTCCGGCAGGTCTGCAATGGCTGCCGGTATTTCCTCGATTTTGTTATCGTTGATAAGCAGCTGTTTAAGACTTGTTAAGGTCAGAAGGACGGCCGGGATGGTATCCAGCTTGTTGTCTGACAAGTCCAGTATCTCCAGATCGGGCAATAAAAGGCTTCCAGGCAGGGTCTCAAGATCGTTTGTACGCAATGTTAGGTATTTCAAGGTCAGGCAACCGCTGATTTCCACAATGTTTGTCAGCTCGTTAGCGCTCATGGACAATGACAGCAAATTGGGGATCTGGCGGATGATCGACGGCATTGTCGTGAAATCACAATCGTCCAGGCGCAGTGATGTCAGTCCGGTCATGCCGCTCATGTTGGGCAGGGCTGACAATGGGTTGCCGGACGCATTGAGATAAGTGATGCCGGTGCAATACTGGATGCCTTCCAGGTTGGCAATGTTGCGGCTATCCACGCTTAATGAACCGGTTAAAGCCGCCAGGTCGCTGCGGTAAAGCGGCTCGGACAAGGCTTTCACGCAGGCGGTGTGCAAGGCTGCATTCAGATTGGGATCGGGGATATTGACCGGGAAGATAAGACTGGGTATGGTGATAGAAGGTATGGTGATGAATGTACCCGCCTGGACTTCATTGGGTGTGAATCCAGAAAAGCCCATGGTGAGCAGCAAAATCAGAATCACAAGAAAGATGAGAAAAGCAGCCATTTTCTTGAACATGACCAGACCTTCTTTCTTTTATTGGTGCAGCTGAGACAAAGATGATTCGTATGCTAAATAATGGCGGATGGTAAAAATCGGACCTACTTATTTTCATTATAAGCGCTTTCGCGTCAAAAAACAGCAACAGACCAGCGATTATATGCAGTAACAGATATTTTGTTTGACTATCAAAGTAAAAAGGCGTATGCTGTGGCATGACCTATTTTTTGCCGGGGCAAAGGAGTCAACATGGAATTACCAAAACTGCAGATTGCGCATTTGATCGCAAAATTGCCAATCATCCAGGGCGGCATGGCTGTCAAAATATCCACAGCGCCGCTGGCGGCTGCCGTCGCGAATCAGGGCGGAATAGGCGTCATAGCCGGAACAGGTATGACAACTGATGAATTGCGCCTGGAAATCCGCAAGGCAAAAGACCTGAGCAAAGGGATCATCGGTGTCAATGTCCTTTTTGCCGTCTCTCAGTTCGCTGAACTGGTGAAGACAGCTTTAGCTGAAAAAATCAACCTGATCATATCAGGCGCCGGTTTTTCCCGTGACATGTTCGGGTGGGGAAAAGAAAACAATATACCAATCGTTCCAGTTGTCTCCTCTGCACGCCTGGCCGTTATGGCCCAGAAACTCGGCGCTTCTGCCGTCATCGTCGAAGGCAAGGAAGCCGGCGGCCATCTCGGCACAGACAGGCCGATGCACGATATCTTGCCGGAAGTCCGGGCAGCAGTCCGTATTCCGGTTATCGGTGCCGGCGGCATTATTGACGGTTATGACATCGTCAATACATTGAAACGAGGCGCTGACGGCGTTCAGATGGGCACCCGCTTTGCCGCCAGCCAGGAATCCAACGCACCCGACTTCTTTAAGCAGCTGTATCTGGATGCCAGACCAGAGGATGTGACCCATGTGCACAGCCCCGTTGGTTTACCAGGACAAGCGTTGCGCAATGCCTTCCTTGAGCAAGTGGAAGCAGAAGGCTATCAAGAAAACAAGCCATGCTATTCCTGCCTCAAACGGTGCAGTCACTCTTTTTGTATTATGGATGCTCTGATGAGCGCCTGCCGTCCCGGATTTCCGGAACGTGCACTGGTTTTTTGCGGTGAACAGGTACATCGCATCAAGGAGATCCTCACTGTCAAAGAGATTTTCAAGCAATTGCAGTTGGAAATAGCTGCATGCTGAAGCTGGTTTCATAAATATCCGTCTGACAGGTGTTTCAAAATGAGACTTGCTAAGGGGATTTTTAAAAATAGTATCAGTCTGGCTGTCCTTCAAGCCATCCTCGCCGCAGTTTTATTTGGCTTGAATGCGCCATTCGCCAAGTTGCTTTTACGCGATATCCCACCCTTATATATGGCTTCATTTCTGTATCTGGGCGCTGCCGTCGGCATGAGTTTGATCCATCTGTGGACCAGTCAGCGAAAAACACCGTCAAAAGAATCCGGGCTGGCCAAAAATGATCGGCTTTGGGTTATTCTGATGATCCTTCTGGATATCCTGGCTCCTTACCTCCTGATGCTCGGCCTGTCGCAGACAGCGGCTGCCAGTGCATCGCTGCTGATCAATTTTGAAATGGTTGCAACAGCCCTGATTGCCCTGTGGCTGTTCAAGGAAACCATTGGCCGCCAGGTCTGGCTTTCGCTCATCATTATCACGGTAGCCAGCGTTATCCTCAGCCTGGACTTTACAGATTTATCAGCGATATCGTTCAGCAAAGGATCACTGCTGATCCTGTCCGCATGTCTGTGCTGGGGACTGGAGAACAACTGCACCCGTAATCTTTCTGCGAAAAATCCTGTTCAAATCGTTATGATCAAAGGTTTTGGTTCAGGTCTGGGGGCCTTGCTATTGGCATTGTCATTCAGAATACCGCTGCAGCTGCGATGGGTTCCGCTTATCGCGGCGTTTATGCTAGGTTTCATATCATATGGTCTGAGTATCTACTTTTATGTCCATGCACAGCGCTGGCTGGGTGCAGCCCGCACCAGCATGTATTATGCAACCGCACCTTTTATCGGCGTACTTGTGTCATTTCTGCTGCTGAATGAACCGCTTGGCCTTTCCTTTGCTGTTGGTGCTGTCCTGATGATATTTGGAACTATTCTGGCCATTCATGAAAAACATGCGCATCGACATGCGCACGAGCACCAGGTCCACGAGCATCGCCACAGCCACATCGACGGGCATCACCAGCATGAGCATGACTTTGTTGATTCAACTGGCGAACATACCCACGTGCATGAGCACAAACCTGTTGAACATGAACATGAACACAGACCTGACACCCATCATCGTCACCCGCACGAGTAATAAAGCTTTAAATGGGCTGTCAAATCGCCGATACTCTCATTTCATAGCTGTTTCCTGACCACTGACCGGCAAAAATCGGCCACTCGCCGTAAAACTCTTTTCAAGCGCAACGATCAAAGTATAATGAACGTGTGAGGTAGAAACGATGCGTGTGCGAATTGAAAGGATCGAGGATAACGGACAAGAGGAAGTGGTCGTTTACTGCAGGAAGATCACGCCTGACGTCGAGTCCCTCATCCAACTGATCAATCAGAAAGGCAATGGCAAGCTGACACCATCTTTTTTCAAAGGAGATGAGCAGTATTACTTATCCTTGCGGGAAATATTGTTTTTCGAAACAGATGCCGAACGCGTCTACGCCCATACGGCTGATAATGCCTATGAAGTGAACCAGCGGCTTTACGAGCTCGAAGCCATGTTGCCGGCTTACTTCGTCCGTGTTTCCCGTTCTGGTATCGTCAGTATCCTGCACGTCTTCTCCATCCAGAAAAGTTTGACCCGCGTCAACCTGATTTCGTTTCGCCACTCACACAAAGAAATTTATGGATCACGCTTGTACAGCAACGAGCTGTTCAGAAAAATGAATGAGAGGTATTTGTATGAAAACACATAAAATTCTCTGGGGACTTCTGATCCTTGGCTGCGGCGTCATGCTGCTGCTGGCAGCCCTGGGACTCGGTGAAGAATATGAGGCCGTCCGCATCATCGGCAGCGTCCTGCTGCTTGGTATCGCCATAACCAGCATCATTCGCATCCAGTGGTTCATGGCTGTCCTGCCACTGGCTCTGACCGCCTACCTGTGGCGCGTCCAACTGGGTTTTCCTGACCTTGACATCTGGTTGCTCCTTGCAGCATCTGTTGTCCTGGGCATTGGCCTTTCTATCGTCTTCCACAAGAAAAATCACCATTTCAACAAAGTACGTCACAGCGATGACTGGAGCAGCACGACTGAAAAGGTTCTGAGCAATGACGAGGTCATCAACATCAACTCCAACTTCGGCGAACACACCAAATACATTCATGCCGATGGCCTGAAGCGGGTGAACATAAGCAGCAGCTTCTCGTCTCTCAAGGTCTATTTTGATCAGTGCCAGCCCAGCAGTGAAGGTCTTGTCATCAATATCAGCAGCAATTTCGCTGGAGTCGTCCTGAACATGCCCAGATCCTGGAACGTCGAAAACCACATCAGCACCTTTGCTGCCGAAGTCAATGACCGTGATGGCTCCAACATTCCAGATGGCTGCAAAGTCATAATCAAGGGCAGCGTCAATTTTGCCGAGGTTAAACTCTTACGTGTGTAAAAACTCGAAAAGTAATTTGTTTAAGCATCCCGCAGAATGAATGTGAATGCATTCATTCTGCGGAATTTTATCATTGATAAGGAGCATTCAGCCATGCAACCAGATATTGAACATCTGCGTCATCTAGCCCTGAGATATGCTGAGGCAGCGGCACATCCACGTAACCGAGAGAACGAACGGCTGTACCGTGCAGTCAACGGCCTGCGTATGATCCGGCCGGTCGTGCTGATCGATGAACAACCCTGGTCTGAGCTGAATGTGGACGATGCTCTGGAACTGCATTGCCAAGATCCTTTCTATCGTCAATATGAGTTGTATTTGCGCAAAAAATTGTTCCAATGGTCGCATCATCCGGCTGACATGATCCTGCTCCCCTATATCCCCGTCCAGAAAATGATCGGTGGTGAGTCCGGCGGTATGCCTGTCCAGGAAACAACGCTGGCCACGGATCAGGACAACAACATTGTTTCTCATGAATATATCGATCAGCTGGAGAACGAATCGGACATCGCCAAAATCCGGATGCCACGGCTGACCTACGAGCGGACTGAGACAGCGGCAGCGCGAGACCGGATTGCAGAAGCTTTCGGAGATATCGTGCCGGTGCGCATCACCGGTCACGGTTGCTATATCAGCCAGTGGGATAAAATTGCCGTCTATCGCGGGGTCACCAGCCTGCTAATGGACCTGGCTGAACGCCCAGAGCATACGCATGCCATCATGGAGCGGGTTACTCAGATGTACATCGAGCAGTACCGCCAGTATGAAGAGCTGGGTTTGCTGGAAGCCGATCTGCCACTCATCCATTGCACGGCCGGTTATTGCGACGACCTGAATGTGCCTGCAGGTGCACCTGTTCTGCGCCAGAATGTCTGGGGTCGTTGTATGGCACAGATCTTCGCCTCTGTTTCGCCTGCCATGCACGAGGAATTCGAAATCGAATACCAGAAACGCACGATGGAACCGTTCGGCCTGGTTTACTATGGCTGTTGTGAACCGCTGGATCGCAAGATCGACATCGTCCGGAAAATCCCCCACTTGCGAAAGATTTCTATCACACCCTGGGCCAATGTCCACGTAGCCGCTGAAGCGATCGGCAAAGATTATGTTATGGCCATAAAGCCGAATCCGGCTCATGTCAGCGGCCCTTTCGATGCGTCTGTTGTGCGCCGGGAAATCAAAGAGATCCTGGACGCATGCTATCGCAATGGCTGTTCCTGCGACATCGTGCTCAAAGACATCAGTACAGTAGGACACCGGCCGGAAAATCTCCTGCTGTGGGAGCAGACGGTTATGGAAATGGTCAAGTCACATTAAGGCAAATAAGTTCGCTATAAAGGAGAAACTCCATGAACAGCAAAGAGATCCTGATGCGCACGTTGAATTATGACAAGCCGGAGCGTGTTGCCCGCTCATTTATGGACTCAGATTTGATTTCCTGCGGTCATGATGTCAAAACGCACCAAACCGATTGGGTCAGAGTAGGTGAAAGCCGCTGGGAACACACGGATGAATGGGGCAATCGCTGGGCTCGGATCGATCCGACCTCCAAGGGAGAGGTGATCGAAGGGGTCATCAAGGATATCGCTTTTGCCAACCGATACGATTTTCCCGACTTCTCCAATCCGGCCGATTATGCCAAAGCTGCGGAAACAGTGGCACAACATCCGGAAAAATGGTGTGTGGGAGGGCTGCCCGGCTTCACCTTCAATATTGCCCGCAAGCTGTTCAAACTGGAACACTACCTCTGCGACCTGTTGCTGGAACCGGAAGCCATTCACCGGTTGCATGACCGCATCGACGAGCAGCTTCTGCACATGATCCGCAACTACGCAGCCGCCGGTGTCAACAGTGTCATGTTTCCGGAGGATTGGGGCACCCAGACCCAGACCCTGATCAGCCCGGCTGTCTGGCATGAAGAATTCTACCCTCGCTTTGTCCGTCTCTGCCGGGCGGCGCACGATGCCGGCATCAGGGTCTTTATGCACTCCTGTGGAGCGATCGGAGCCATCATACCCGGTCTGATCGAAGCAGGCATCGACCTTCTGCAGTTTGATCAGCCGATCCTGCACGGGATCGATAACCTTGCTGCTTACCAGGAGCATCGTAAAATCACCTTCTGGTGTCCTGTTGATATTCAAAAGACGCTGCAGACCCGAGATGAGCAAGCGATACGGGCTGAAGCCCGCGCACTGCTGGACAAACTCTGGCGCGGTCGGGGTGGTTTTGTCGCTGGATATTATGGTGACAACGCTTCTATCGGCCTTGATCCGGTCTGGCAGGACTATGCCTGCGATGAATTCGTACACTATGGCAGACAAGGATCATTTTCCTGATCAAAAGCACTCTGGATCAGAAGATAACGTACCATAACAGCGGACTACTCATAAACTGAGCATCTGCATAACTTTGTGATTTGACCACATTCTCAAAAAGCCATGCGCTGCCATCGAGCATTGATGTGCTGCGCGAAAACCTGGATGTACTGCGCAACAAGGTCGTCATTGTTGAAATTGGGCAGGAAGAACTGAAAAAGAACGCTGATTTGCAGCGTGAGCTCAATTGCCTGTTGTTTTATCAGGCTCAAACGATGGCGGAGGCACGCGAAGCTGTCGCTTATGTCCGCAATAGATTGACACCGCCATAACGCCGTGATAGACTGCAGCCATTGCAAAACGCAGCGACGGGAACCAGTACGCATCTTACCTTCTTGACAGAAAGCAGCCGGCAGATGAGAGGCGCGAAGAAGCGATGCCGAATACACCTCCGAGCGGCTCACCCAAAGCATCGGATGCTGATGCAAGTAGGCTGTTGACGGGCGCGACCGTTATATCGCAAAGGTATACGCAGATGACCGTAAATCGGTTGTTGCCGTACCTGATAAGGCCGGACCGGTAACGATCCGGCAAACTGAGGTGGTACCGCGGGTTATGCTCGCCCTCTGGCACAGGAGGGCGATTTTTTTGTCCTCCAGGATTATTCATGCCCATGGGAGATTGTGAAATTTACTCTACCCAGGGAGAAAAAGGAGGCAAACCATGTCGTTACAACAGCATCAATCCGACGACACGTTCATGAGGCAGGCGCACAACCAGCTGCGGATCATCCTGAAAGGCGCAGCCCAAGTGGTTCGCGAAGATGAGCTCATGGCAAAGATCCTGCACAGCCTGAAAACGCGAAAGCCCCTGATCATCAAGCTCGGTCTTGATCCCTCTGCACCTGACATTCACCTCGGTCATGCCGTGGTGCTGCGTAAAGTTCGGCAGATGCAGGATCTGGGGCATCATGCAGCAATCGTAATTGGGGATTTCACCGGCCGCATCGGAGACCCGTCAGGCAAAAGTAAAACTAGAAGGCCATTGTCAGCCGAACAGGTTCTGGCTAATGCCCAGACCTACGAGAAACAAATTTTCCGCATCATCGACCGCAGTCAAACACAGGTATGCTTCAACAGCATGTGGCTGGCCGGACTTGATTTCCAGGAGATCCTGCAGTTGGCCGGACAAGTAACAGTAGCCCGGCTGCTCGAGCGTGATGATTTTGCCGGACGGTACGCCCGCCAGGAGCCCATCGGGCTTCATGAGCTCTTCTATCCCCTGATGCAGGCTTATGACTCCGTACACCTTAAAGCCGATATTGAACTGGGCGGAACCGACCAGACCTTCAACATCCTGATGGGGCGAAATATCCAGAAAGCCTACGGCCAGGAGAGCCAGATCGGGCTGTTCATGCCACTGCTCGAAGGCATTGATGGCAACGAAAAAATGAGCAAAAGCCTTGGCAACAGTATTGGCATCATGGAAGAGGCCAAGGTCCAGTATGAAAAAATCATGCGTATTCCGGATCATCTGATCATGCGTTACTACGAGCTGGCCACAGATATGCATCCCGACGCGGTCGATCAGATCCGGCAGTCGCTGACAATGCCCCAGACCAACCCGCGGGATATCAAGATGCAGTTGGCAGAAACGATCACACGACTCTATTGGGATCATGCGGCGGCAAATGAGGCACAGCAGCATTTCCAAGCGGTTTTCCAGGAGGCCCCAGCCGAGTGGCTGGAAGCGATTGCCTGCCCGTCAGACTGCTGTAATCCGGATGGGTCCATCGACTTGCCGGCACTATTGACTTTAACCGGCTGTGCCGCCAGTAAAAGCGAAGCCAGACGTCTGATCAATCAGAACGGTCTGCGCATTGATGGCAGCACCTGGACCGGACTGACCTGTCCGGCTGGGCGGATCGGCTGCGTCATTCAGATTGGTAAACGAAAAAAATTCAGGTTATCTTCCAGCTGATGATGCGACTGACAAAGCGGCGAAACTCTTCTGAGTCAGCCTGGTCATAGACATAATCGCTTTTTCCGTGCAGCGCGACGCGACCGTTGCTGACGAAGGCGACATACTCACAGGAATGACGGGCGAACCCGATCTCATGAGTCACCAGGATCAGGTCCTTCCTGTCCATACGCAAGCCATTAATTACATCGAGTATCTCAGCCGTTATTTCCGGATCCAGTGCGGATGTCGGCTCATCGAAAAGCAGCACTTCCGGTTTCAGAGACAGGGCGCGGGCGATCGCCACCCGCTGTTTCTGGCCTCCTGAGAGCTGATTAGGATACTTATGCATATGTTCCGCCAGGCCGAATTGTTCCAGCAGGATTTCGGCTTCTTCTTTAGCTCTTGCTGGCGGTACATGGCGCGTTTTGACCAGCGGCAGCGTAATGTTCTGCAGCGCTGTCAGGTGCAGAAACAGGTTGAAAGCCTGAAAAACCATCGCAATCCGCTTGCGGTGCTCTACAAGATGCTGCTCACGGAAATCAATTGCTTTGTTGTTGAGAACAACCGATCCGCGATCTGGTATTTCAAGGCCGCCCAGCACCCTCAATAAAGTCGTCTTGCCACCGCCTGAAGGCCCGATGATCGCCAGGGAGTGCACATCATTGAGGGATAGCGTCAGACTGTCAAGCGCAATCTGGCCGTTATAGGTTTTGCTCAAATCCTTGATTTCAAGTTGCATACTGCATTTTCCTTTCCAACCGCTTAGTCAGCCAGGAGATCGGCAGCGTGATCAGCATATAACCGGCAGCCAGCAGGATGTAGTTCTCAAACGTCGCGAAATTCAGGGAATCGGCTTCCATGACGACCTTGGTGAATTCATTGACAGCAATAAAAGACAAAAGAGATGAATCCTTGACCAGTGAGGCAAACTGGCTGGTCAGCGGCGGCAGCACGATGCGGCTGAGCTGCGGGATGATGATGTAGCGATAGGTCTGGCCGCGCGTGAAACAAAGCGACCGCGCTGTTTCCAACTGGGCCGATGGAATCGACTCCAATCCGCCGCGGATGATCTCGGCGACATAGGCGCCGGCAAACAAGGACAGAATCATAACGCCCATGACATAGCGGTTGTTCAGCCGGTAGGCTGTGCCGATGATGTAGAAAATCACGAGGATCTGCACCAAAAGCGGTGTGCCCCGGATCACCTCAACGTAGATAGAGGCCAGGTAGCGGAAAAAGTGGATCTTTGATCTGCGACCGAGTGCAGCCAGGATGCCCAGGATGAGAGAGCCGATCAGGGAAAAGAAACTGATCAGCAAGGTCACCATGAATCCGAAAGAGAACTTATAGCGGAAGTCCAAGAGCACATGCCATTGCCAGTTGTGACCCAGCTCGATAACTGCATAGAAAAACAGGCTGGCCAGCAGCGCTGTCACCAGGAGAATGCTCAGCGCTTTTTTCACCATGCTCAGAAATCTCCCACATCAAAGAAGAAAGGAATCTGCAGCTCGTCAAAGGTCTTTTTCTGCTCAGTCAGGTACTGTTCGGCCAGGGCATCGAAACCGCCTTCTGAACGGAACTTTGCTATGAAAGCATTAACCTGATCCTTCAGCTCAGTCTCACCCTTGCGCAGGGCGACACCCCAGAATTCAGGTGCTTCCTGGTACGGGACCAGGTTGACCCGCGTCTTGTCCGGATACTGTTGCCAGTTTTTATATATGGTCAGCTGGTCATAGGTGAAAGCGTCTGCCTTGCCCTGGACCACCTCAAGCACGCAGACACTCTCTTTGTCAAAAACCTGAATTGTCGCGTTCTTCAAGGTCTTTTCTGCGTAAATATGACCGGATGATCCTTTTTTAACGGCGATGACCCGACCAGGCTGATCCAAGTCCGCGTAAGACTCGACCGGCGAATCCTTGTTGATCAGCAAAGCCAGGTTAGCCATGGCATAGGGATCAGAAAAATCAACCTGTTTTTTGCGGTCTTCCGTAATGGTCATTGAGGAAATAATCAGGTCGATCTTTCCTGTTTCCAGAGAAGGGATCAGACCGGCCCAGGCCATGTTCTCGATGACTATCTCGCGCCCGAGCTCTTCGCCCAGGGCTTTGGCAAAATCGATACTGATGCCGGTCGGATTGTTCTGATCGTCCGTCATCTCAAAGGGCGGGTAAGCCAGCTCCATGCCGACAACCAGCTTGGTGTCCTCACCTTCGCTGCTGCAGGCTGCAGCAGACAAAACAGGAAACAGCAATAGCAGCAGGACCAGCAAATGGATATACCGTTTGTTCATATCGATAGCCTCCGTTCAACATCATCTAACTCACATGATTGAATATCTCAACCCTTCCATGGCGCTTATCCCGATTCGCGGACAGTCAGACCGCGGAGCAAGCGCCTGAAAAACCTGCCCGCTAAGCAGGATAGAAAAGTTTAGTTTATCATAACATGGCATGATCCGGGTTTTCCGTAACATAATGACCGGTCAGCGGCTGGAACAGAGCCGATTCAGATTGATCTGGCATTTTGCGGACTGATTTTGCCAGATGCTCCAGCATGCGCTAAAATAACAGCAACCGCATCTTCTGGCAGGCAGCCGGTAATGGCCGACACAGACGCGCTCGGCCCAGAGGGGGATCCTATGACTGCAACAATTGCTGAAACAAGACCGGCGCCGGCCACAACTGATCGCCTGATCAATGCAGCGCATGAGCAGATCTTTGACGCGTACCAGAACCCTCCGGCACAGTTTTCGCCGGTTCCGATGTGGTTTTGGAACGATGATCTCGACACCGGTGAAATACAACGCCAGGTCCTTTCTTTTCACCAGAGCGAAGTTGACGCCTTTGTCATCCATCCCCGGATGGGTCTGCCGCGCAGAATTCCCTATCTATCCGACACTTATCTGGATTATGTCGTCTGCGCGGTTGAGACAGCTGCTCAGTACGGGATGACTGTGTTCCTCTATGACGAAGCCATGTACCCATCCGGCTCGGCCCATGGTCTGGTCGTCGCGGCCAATCCGGCCTATGCGGCACAGGCTTTGGTCCGTGTCGCTCAGCCCATGGGCAATTCGATTACCGGGTTGCCGGGCCGGCTGGTCCATCGGATGACTGCTGCAGATTCATCAGGCCAGGCAGTTGACCTTCTGTTTGTTCAGACCGGGTCTGGTGGCAAAATCCGCGGCGTTCATTTCGGCGAAGACGATAACCAGCCGGACGCCCCACAGGCAGCCGACTTGATGAACCCCGAGGCCATGGCCTGTTTCATCCGCCTGACCTATGATCGCTATTATCAACGCCTGGCCCCCTGGTTTGGCACAACCATCCAGGCTTTTTTCACGGATGAGCCGTCTCTGCTCGGCAGAGGCAACATGAAGGGGAAAATACCCTGGACAGACGGCTTACTGGAGCAGTGGACTGTCGAAGGCAGAACCGCAGAGGATCTGAATGCCCTGTTTCCGGAAAGTCCTGCCTACAACCCCGATCGCGCCAGGCAATTCAAGCGCTTATGCCTGCAGCG
>JAWSUP010000084.1:0-13022 GCA_033549405.1 Bacillota bacterium
ACCCAATTTGCCGTTGCTTGCCTGGTGGACCACCTCGGTCAGCATCTTGGGATCCGGATTGATAATGATGGTCTGCAGGTAGCTCTGCAGCGGGTAACGACTGGGCGAGTTCATCAGGATCAGCCCGTCAAACCAGGAATTCCAGTGGCCGACGATGACAAACAGCGAGACGGTCGCGATCACCGGTATCGAAACCGGCAGGAATATCTTCCATAAGAGCATCCAGTGGCCTGCGCCGTCCATGAAGGCCGCTTCTTCCAGTTCGCGCGGGACATTGCGAAAGAAATTAACCATCAGGATGACATTGAAAATCGGCACAGCTCCCGGCAGGATCAGGGCCCAGATTTTGTCGATCAGGCCTGTCAGCCGGATCATCATGTACCAGGGGATCAGGCCGCCGGAGAAGAGGATCGTCACCAGAAAAAACCAGACAAAGAAATTGCGCGACCGGAACTGTCTTTTTTCTTTTGACAGCGGATAGGCGACAAACAAAGTCAAAAGCATATTGATCGGGGTCCCCAACAGGACGCGTTTAACCGAAACGCCGAACGCCCTGCCAAAGGCCGGGGTGCTGGTCACAAAACGATAGGATGAGATCGAAAAGTCGACAGGCCAAACCGTCACCCGGCCGCTGGCTGCGGCCGTGCTGGTCGACAGGGACAGGGCTAGCACGTGAACGATCGGAAAAATGCACAATATGGCCAGAACGCTCAAAAGAGCGATGTTGAGCACATTGAAAAACGGTGCGGGTCGCAGATGCTTGTCAATCATCTCGATCTCCTCAGAAGATGCTGTAGTGGGCAGCTTTTTCAGCCAGCTTGTAGGATGTGCCGATCAGAAGCAAGGCGACGATGGATTTGAGCAGGCCGACAGCCGTCGCCACGCCATACTGGTTGTTGACCAGGCCGGTGCGGTAAACAAGCGTGTCGATGATATCGCCCGTCCGGTAGACAAGCGGGCTGTACAGGTTGAAAACCTGGTCAAACCCCGCATTGAGGATATTGCCCAGGCTCAGCGTCGTCAGCAAGATGATCGTGCTGCTGATGCCGGGCAGCGTGATGTGGCGTGTCTGCTGCCAACGGCCGGCACCGTCAGCAATGGCCGCTTCATAGAGGGTCGGGTCGATGCCGGTCAGCGAGGCCAGGTAGACGATCGTGCCAAAGCCGAAAGACTTCCAGACATCGGTCACCACGAGCGTGAAAGGAAAGATGCTGTCGTCCCCGAGAAAAAAAACAGTTTTCAATCCGACCCGGCTGATCAGCAGGTTGACGACACCTTCCGATGGTGACAGGATGTCGATCAGGATACCGGACAGGATGACCCAGGACAGGAAGTGCGGCAGGTAGATGATGGTTTGTACAGTCCGTTTATATAGCTTGTTGCGGACATCGTTGAGCATGAGCGCAACTGTGACCGGCACGATGATGCCAGCGATGATTTTCATGCCGGCAATGAAAACCGTGTTCCAGACAACCTGGCCGATTGTTGGCATCTGGAGCATGAAACGGAAATTATCAAGGCCGATCCAGGGGGAACCGAATAATCCTTTGCCCGGCAGAAAGCGCTGAAAGGCAATAACAATCCCCACCATCGGACCGTATGAATAGATAAGGACCAGGATGACGGCCGGCGACAGCATGATGAACAGCGGCCATTCGCGTCGCAGCTTATTCACGGATTTTGCTTTTTCCATTGATTAACCTCAGCTGTGATCGCATCCCCGCCCAGGCGCTGCCAATCTGCGACGAACTGGTCAAAACGTTCGATCGGATCGCCCATGATGATTTTGGTGACCACCTCGTCTTCCATGGTCCTGAGCGTCGCCATCTTGTCACCCATCACCGGCGTCGGTGCGCCATAGAACTGGTTCATGATCCCGCCTCCTGCAGCGATCGTCTCCAGGATAGAGACGGCGCCACCTTCGCCATTGGTGGCCACCTCGACCCAGGCTTCTTTGATGCCCTGGTCGAAATACGCCAGGATGATCTGGTAGCGCCATTGTTCATCCAGGTTCAAAAGACCCGGATCGCGTTTGGCCAGGGCCTGGCGCAGGACTTTGCCGCCCCGCAGCATGGCGTTGGGTTCCCAGATCTGGGTCATGATGTACTTGTAATAGATGATGTCCGGCGCATCGAGCGTGCCGAGAAACACATCCCGGATGCCCTGGCTTTCACTCCTGACGATGTTGTCGGTCCAGAAATTGACCATCCTGACCAGCGCTTCCGGATGCGCATACGTTTTGCTGACAACCAGAAATGAGCCGACCGCAGTATAATACTGGCTTTTAGCCGGACGATCATCGACTGATGGGATCGGATAGGCGGTCCAGAAGGCATCCGGATCATTCTGCTGACTCAGCTGCAGCGGTTGGTACGGATTCCACCAGACGCCGAATTCCATGCCGCACTTGCTGTTGGCGATGGTTTCATTGATTTTGTTGATATCCTTGACGCCGAATTCGCGATCGATCTGGCCGTCCTGATACATCTTTTGTAAGGTCAAGAGCCCTTGGCGCATCTCCGGCTGCACAGAGCCATACTGCAACTGGCCATCCTTCTCGAACCAGATGCCCGGATAGGCGTGATGACCGTTGAAAAAGCCCTGCAGGCCGGCTATGGCACCCCAGAGATTTTTGGTGACGGCTAGTCCGATGGTGTCGTCGACTCCATTACCATCTGGATCTTCCTTGACAAATCGCTCTGATATGCGCAGCACATCATCCATGCCGGTAGGCGGTGGGATCCCGAGTTTGTCCATCCAGTCCTGGCGGATCCACAGAAGCGGCGCCGAGGCTATCGAAGCATCGGTTATGGGGATGCCCATCAGCTTACCTTCGATAGAAGCCGCCTTGAGGGCAATCGGATCCTGCGCCAGGATGTCTTTCGTGTTATCAGACGCCTCGACATCATAAGCCTGGCCCATATCAGCGATCAGGTCGCTGTCATAAAGCAGCTTGAGCATTTGCGCGTCGACATGGAATACGTCAGGCACTTCACCCGACATGATGGTAGCATTGAGTTTCTGTGCATACTGCGATGCGTCCACAACCCACTGGTACGTCAGATTGATCCCCAGAAGGTCGGCATATGCCCGTGTCCAGACGTTGTTGTAGATGTCTTCACCTTCGTGAAATTTGACCGTCGCATCGACGCTGATAACTGATTTCATTGATATGGCCGGGCTGTAAGTGGCAGGTACGGTCAGATCCAGGTTGTTATAAGCTGTTTTTCCGGGTTCGTTTGTCTGTCCGGGAACAGCAGTCGTCCCCTGGGGTGCGCAGGCTGCCAGCATAGCCAAAACGAGCAGCAGGCTGATGACAAGTCCAATCCGTTTTTGGGCCGTTAAAAAACCCAAGGCAGGTGTTCTTTTCATATACCAATTCCTCCAATGTATCCCGGTCGTTGACAGGCATGGACTATCGATGCTTTTATTATTGAATTTTCAGCACAAATGGACAATGCCGATTTTTTGACATCCGTTTATTTTATTTGACAGGTTTACAGGCCTAATCTTCCTTTTTGTTCTGCCGGAAGTCTATAGGCGCAAGACCCACCTGTTTCTTGAAAGCCTGGTTAAAATAGGAAGGCGATTCAAATCCTGTGCCTGCTGCAATATCCGAAACCTTCATGTTCGTGGTCAGAAGCAGTTCTTTGGCCCGGCTTATGCGTACCTGATTGATGTAGTGGATCAGCGTCATCCTGGTCAGGCGTTTGAACAGGCGGGACAGGTAAGACGGATTGAGGTAGACCTGACCAGCCAACCAGGTAAGGGACAAAGGCCGGTCGTAATGCTGTTCCACGATCGTGCGCACCATGGCGATCGCCTGATTTTCATCGGACAACAACCCGTCCGGCTGCTCAGTGAGACCCAGCATGCGGATGCCAGCGCCATAGCGCAGTTCAGTCCTCAGGATGCCGACCAGGTGTTCATAGGTCGGCTGGATAGATGTCAAATCCTGCTCCTGCGCATGGATGACGATGGATAAGTAGATGCCGTGATTATCCATCAGCAAGGTTTGGATTGTTTCAAAAGAGCCTCGCGCCAGATGAGCCAACCTGGTCTGGTCAGCAGCAGGATCACCTGGCTGCAGCAGAAACATCAGGTGCCAGCGTTCGGTTTCCCCGAGCATCACCTGGAAATGCCTGCACAGATGCCGGATTGCCAGATCTTCAAGCAGTGCCAGAAATCTGGCCTTCTGGTGAAAATCTGGTCGTTCGGAGCTGTTGACACGCCCGACAGCCATGAGGACCGGTCTCCCCGTATCAAAGCCGGGATGCAGATGACGGATGGTTTGCGACAAGTGCGCGGACCAATCGCCGCCTGTCAGTGACTCCATCACTTCCCGCATCAGATACGGGCGTTCCACCCCCTTCTGGACAGCCAACTGTTCCAGCCTTGCTATTCTGTTTGCTTCGTCGATCTGCTCAATCGCCTTGCGGACAGTCTCGATAATGCGACTGCGGCTTTCTGTCTTCAGCAGGTAACTGACCGCTTCCAGTTTCTCGGCTTCATAGATATATGCGAACTCGGTATAACCGCTGAGAAAAATGGTCCGGCAGTCCGGCCAGTTGTCACGGACACGGCGCAGCAGCTCAATCCCGTTCATGCCAGGCATGCAGATATCGCTGAGCAAGATGTCAAGTCGCTCGAGGTCAAGGATTTTCAGTGCTTCAGCCGCAGATGAAGCCGTGAGGACATCGATATCCAAGTCCTCCTGCTCAACAAGAAATGCGTGCAGAGCAAGAAGGACATCCGGTTCATCATCGACAATCAATAAACGGTACATGCACTCACCTGCTTTCCAGCTCAACCGGTGTGCTGCGGGATAAGGGACAGCTAGAGCAAGTTATTTCTTAGCTATCCTTAAGATCATCCGGACGGTCAGCCCACCCCCTGCCGTCTGTTCCAGAAGCAGACCGGACCCGGTGCCAAACCTTATCTGCAGACGGCGATGAACATTCAGGAGGCCGGTCGTCTCAAGGTTGTCCTGCCGCAGCGATAATGTCCGCGTCAGGCTGTTGATTGCATCAGGCGTTATTTCATCCCCGTTATCTGCCACGACAATTGCGACTTCATCCTCATTGGCACTGTATGAAACATGAATCTGGCCGTCCCTGAGTTTATTTTTTAGTCCGTGCTCAAAAGCGTTTTCCAGGATCGGCTGTAAAACCAGCCGCGGTACGGGGAAGCGCTCCAGGTCGCTTGGCAGTGCTGCGAACTTGACGCTGATCCGGTTGCGGAACCGTTTCTCCTGCAAAGTCGCATAGATGCGGGCATGCTCAACTTCTTCCGCCAGCAGGGCGTCCGGCTCTCTGTTTCGTGTTATGTATTGAAAATAGCGACCCATCAGACCGGCATATGCCGACAAGTCATCCACATCACCATTATCGGCCATGTTCTGCAAAACAAAGAAACTGTTATACAGAAAATGCGGGCTGATCTGGGATTGGAGCTGCTTGAGTTCAGCCTGCTGGGCATAGATCGTCTGTTTGTACACCTGGTCGACAAGATGGCGCACTTTATTGACCATGGTGTTAAAGCCGGCATAAAGCTTGCGAAACTCATCATTGTGCCGATGGGTCAGCTGAATATCAAACCGGCCGTCTTCAAGATGGTGAAAAGCCGTCATGAACTGGCGCAGGGGCCGGTGCAGCAAACGGTACAGCAAAAAGAAAAACAGCACAGCCAGAATTGCGACAAAGGCGGTGAAAGACCAGAAAAGCGGCTGGTAGCGCAAGAGCGGCTGATAAATGCGCAGCTGGGGCGTATACCCGACTAAAACAAGCTCAGAGGATGCCTGGCGATTGATCGTCACCAGATAGGCTGCCCCCGCGTAGTCGATCTGACCGGAAAAACCAGACAATTGCTCATCAACTGATTCCAGAAAATAACGGGCCGGCGCATCATCGGCTGCCGATGACGCCAGTAGGCTGCCCGACGCGGCGCTGTACAAGGCCAAAAAACTGCTGTCAGCCATCAGCGACAGGTTGCGCGCGATCGCCTCCTGTGACAGGCGCACTTCCAGCATGTGTGTCGATACACCGGTCCGGTTGAGATACTGCTGAGGATATGCCTGGTAAAGCGTCGGCCGGCCATCTGTCATATCAATCTGACCAACTGCACCGGCGGCAATCCTGTCCAGCTCTATATAATGCTCCGCCTGCAGCTCGGTTATACTGCCGAGGGCATGGATGGAACGATTGATGGCCGGTACGTGCAGTGACACATTGCTGATGTACTGACTGCTGACCATCAGGAGGCGCAGATGATCCTGAACCTGACGGATCGCGAAGATTCTTTCAATCTCGTTCATGCTGTTGCCCGACACAGCCAGAAGACGGATATCCCGGTTGCTCAAAAGACTGGACAGGTGGTTGCGCATGCCGCGCAGTTCATTGTCCAGCGTCTCAATAACATAGCTATTTTGTGCGGCGATCGATCGGCTGATTTCGCTTTTCACCTGGCTGACGCCCCACGAGTAAACAAGAAAACCACCCAGATAGATCGGCATGACAATCAGAAGGAAAGCCGACAGCAGGATACTGAAGATCGATTGTCCGAAGCGTGCTTTCAGCAAGCAAGACACCACCTGACCGGCATGCTCCGGATAGTCGAAGCAGCCGTTATTTTGGGCTGTCCTGCATGACAGGTCCGCGTTGACTGCCCAGAAGGCGCAGACTGATCCAGGCCAGCAGCAAAAGACAAAGTCCCGGCAGCGCAAACCGCAAATACAACAGGTAAGCGCTGGTCGTCATGTGCGGGGCAAGTCCCGGAGAACCCGGCATGATCAGCAGCGCGAGCACCGTGACATACAGCGGGTAGACCATGGTGACCAACGTCACAAAGACCGCGGTTAACGCAACCCAGCGGCCGGCCCGGGGATTGCGTCTGCTGGCAGCCAGCAGTATGAATGCGATCACCATCGGCAGGGTGAAGATCAAAGCTGCGAAGGTAGCCGCAATGACGCTGCCGGCGCCCATGGTCGGTAGCCCGATTACATTAAACAGCAAGTTTGATGCCTGGGCAACCATCAGTGGTCCAAAAGAGGCCAGGACGACAAAAACAAAGGCAGTCCGCACGATGCCCCGCGCCTGGATCGCACACCAGACAGAAAAAACGAGCAGCAGCAAAGTGGCAATGAGCCCAATCGTCGCGGTCAAACCGGTCATCTGCTTTTGATAAGCGCCGACACTGATGATCCCGCGCATAACCCTGGCACTCAGCCATCGGTTGATCAGGAAGGTCAGGATTCCATAACCCATCATAATCCCTGAAAGGAAAAACATCGGCAAATGGGTGGTCATCATAAATGGCTTCTTCACCACGTGTCGCATCCGTATACCTCCTGTGCACCTCGCAAAACAGCTTGATTGTTCAATAAACCAAAACCAGGTTCCGGGAATAGAAAAGCCGTCACGGCAGCCTGCTACTTCTATCATAAACAGGCTGTATGCTTCTGCAAATGTTTTATTGACAAAATGCTTTAGTTTTTTTGCCGTATTCAAAATACCCTGAGCTTTAAGTCAGTTAAAATCAGCCAGAACCGCCTTTTCGGGCGGAAAAACCGATCTATGGTATACTTGTATGTGAATAAACAGAAATAACCGGAAAGACCAACGCCGTATCGGCTTTCTCAGGCCACCATAAGGGCTTATTTGATACGATAAGCAGCAACACATGCAGGCGTTCAGGAAAGGCAGGCGATCAATATGAATACGATCGGCTTTGTTATCAGCAGTAAAGAAAACGAAAAAAGGCGGGCGATCCTGCCTGAAGCAATTAAAACAAGCAAACATGCCGGCAATATATATGTCGAAAAAGGTTACGGTCAGGCACTTAATATTCCGGATCAGGCATACAGCGATGCCGGCGCACAAGTCGCCGGACGAGACCAGGTCCTGCTTCAGGATGTGATCTGCGATCCCAAGATCGGCGACGCAGATTTTCTTGCACAATTAAGCGCCGGGCAAATCATCTTCGGATGGGTGCATGCCGAACGGAACCCGGAATTGACCACACTGCTGTTGCAGCGTAAAATAACCGCTTTAGCCTGGGAAGACATGTACCAGAATGGGCGCCATGTTTTCTGGCGCAACAATGAATTGGCCGGTGAGGCGGCCGTGCTGCACGCACTGACCTTGTTTGGCAAACTACCTTATGAATGCAAAGTCGCTGTTATCGGTCGCGGCAATACCGGACGCGGCGCCTTCCGTATCCTGACTTCACTGGGAGCTAATGTTACCGTATACAATCGCCGGACAGAGCAGTTGCTGCGCCAGGAGATCGGCCAATACGATATCATCGTCAACAGCGTTTTTTGGGACATGACAAGGAAAGATTACATCATCAGCCGCAAAGAACTGCAAGAGATGAAGCGACCGTCCATGATCATCGATGTCAGCTGTGACGTCGATGGCGCCATTGAGAGTAGCCGACCGACCAGTTTTGAGGATCCGATCTACATGGAGGACGGCATCCTTCACTATGCAGTTGATCACACCCCCTCAATCTTCGGTTACTCCGTCACCAGGATCCTGAATAAAATCGTCGCCCGGTACATCGATCCCATCATCGAAGACAAGATTGATGAGCACCCGGTTCTGAAAAACGCCATCATCATCCAGAACGGCCAGATCCTCGACAAAAAAACGATCCGTTACCAAAAAAGAACCGGTCTATGACCAGTCTATGGCAGGTTTGAGAGAAGCTGGGAAAAGTCCTGGAATGGTCTGACAAGAGCGTCTGACAAAGGTCTGGCAAGAGCGTTTGACAACTTGACAGTTGCCGGGGTGCTCGTTATAATACCACTTGCACTGCATATGCGGGTGTAGTTCAGTGGTAGAACTTCAGCTTCCCAAGCTGACCGTGAGGGTTCGATTCCCTTCACCCGCTCCAACCTTCATATCGACACTGCCTTTATAGCTCAGTTGGTAGAGCGCATCCATGGTAAGGATGAGGTCATCGGTTCAATTCCGATTAAAGGCTCCAGCATGAAAAAGAGTTCCCGAAAGGGAGCTCTTTTTTATGCTGCAGTGTTTGGTCAGAACCGTACTCATGTCCCTCCTTACCATGGATGCGCTGACTGCGTAAGCAGTCATTATTGCGGACGCAGAACCAAGCCAGGCCAGGAGTGGGACGGTCAAGGCGCGGAGCGTACGACGGTACGTGAGCACCGCAGATCCGGACCGACGACGAAGCATGGCGAAGGTTATCCGGCCGCAAATAGCATCCATGGGAAGGATGAGGTATCGTTCAATTCCGATTAAAGGCTCCAAGAAGAGCTACACGTTTGATACAATCGTGTAGCTCTTTGATTTCAATGGCTTTCGGGTTTTTGAGCAGTCATATTCGAACGCGAAATGGACTATCTGCACCTAATAACGAACGATTACATACCGCTGAGGGGTACCGTGCAAAGATGCACACAATTTCTAAAACACCCTATTTACATTCACGCTCATATGAAAGATAATAAGAGCGTGAAAGTAAGGTGATTCTTTGAGCAAGTTCGAAATTCTCGAAAATCTTTTAAGCAAGAATAATGGTTACTTAAAAACAGCTGACGCTTTCAGCGCTGGAATCTCAAGAACCTACATTGGCGAATTTGTTCGAGAGCATAATTTGGAACGGGTCGCTCATGGTTTATATATGTCTCAGGATGCTTGGATCGATGGAATGTACGTCCTTCAAGTGCGATATCCGTCGGCTATATTTTCACATGAAACCGCACTTTACTTATTAGGGTTAGCCAGCCGCGAACCTATTCAGTATGCCGTAACCTTAAAATCTGGGACTAATGCGTCCGGGCTCTCTAATCAAGGAGTAAAAGTATATAAAGTCAAAGAAATTATATTTGATATAGGTGTTGAAGAGCGGAAGTCGCCAGCAGGACATATGCTGCGAGTCTATAATCCCGAAAGAACCCTTTGCGACCTTATACGCAGTAGACGAAATATCGAAATTCAGGATTTACAATCAGCGTTCAAGGATTATGTTCGGCTTAAAGAAAAAAATATCCCTCTTCTCATGCGGTATGCCAAAGCGCTCTCAGTCGAAAAGATGGTCAGGCAGTATCTGGAGGTGCTTCTGTAATGATTCGCACATCACGGCAACTAAAAGCACTTGTTCGCAATCGATCAAACGGGGATAGCACAAAGGCTCAGATTATTATCCGCAACTATGTTATGGAGCGGTTTCTCGAGCGGCTCTCTTTGTCAATCTATCGGGAAAAACTGATTTTAAAGGGCGGGTTATTGGTTTCGGCTATCGTCGGCATTGAAAATCGATCGACGATGGATATCGATGCCACAGTTGTAAATTTCCCGCTGTCATTGAACGACGCCAAGAAAATTGTTGAGGAAGTTATTACCGTTCGGATTGATGATGGTATGTCATTCGAAATACTGAGTGTTGATTCAATTATGGATGATTCAGATTATTCGGGAATTCGGGTAATACTGAATTCCATGATCGAAACCATGCAAACCCCGCTGAAGATCGATTTTTCAACCGGAGATGTAATCACACCGCGTGACATAGAATTTTCATTCAAACTTCTTTTTGAAGAACGCACCATTTCCTTGCAAGCATATAATCTCGAAACAGTGTTGGCGGAAAAACTGGAAACACTTCTGTCTCGCGGTATCGCTAACACGCGAATGAGGGATTTTTATGATATCTATTGCATAGAAGGAACGCAAATGGATAGAATTGACACTGATGTGCTTAACAAGGCATTTCATTCTACTTCAAAGAATAGAGGATCTTTTCAAACCATCAATGATGTCCATTTGATTTTTGGCGAAATTGAGAACAGCCCGGAAATAAAAGCATTATGGAAGAATTATCAGCGGAAGTTCGATTTTGCTGCTGGTGTTAACTGGGATCAAATTGTTGAAGCCACAAGTCGGCTTCTCCGAATCATAAAACCAAAATGATATAATATATTTGTTTGACCAGAACGAGGAGTGATAGATGATGAAACTATTCAGACTAAAGCCGATAGCGCCCGCAGACCCTCTGATTCCGATTCTTTTCGGCGAATGGGAACTGGATTTACAGAAAAAGCACATTCCGGCTTTCGTCGATGTGCGATCAAGTGGGGATACGACGGAGGCGGTTAAAATACTACGCTCTATCATGAACGATGGCGACTCACTCCATCGGGTATTCGTCTGGCACGAACTCAAAGATCTAGGAGTCCAACCAGAAGTGGAAAACGCCAAGCAAGTATTGGGAGTTGTCGTCGAAGTCGGCATGCGCAAGGGTACAGACTATCTTGCCGCATATTCTGACCTCACTGCCCGATATTACAATTACACCGGTAGTAAAGTCTTTCTTGAGGCAAATATAGATCCGGTTAACGAATCGGTGAAAGATATCCAAAACTGCATCGAAGAACTCATCGATTCCTGTCGAGCCATCGTGGACAACATCGGACTGTGGGAAGGCCCAAGGAGAAATGTACCCAAAAAAGGAAATGCCCGAATTACGATCATCACGCCCTCTGGACTGTTTTTTGGAGAAGGTTCCATGGCAGCGCTTGCTCGCGATTCGATGGCGGCTCCAGCCATGAGCCATGCAACTTCGCTTATGACAAAACTGATTGATCTTGCCAAGGTCAGACAATAGAGAAAAATGCATTTATAAAATTCGTTCTCTGTATCATAAAAAACAAGAAAGTATGGTGCAATGAAATGGATCATTTAAAACATAATCAAATAATTCATATGGATCTAAAATTACATTATTGATTTTATTCATTCTTATACTAGTAGTGTTAATATTTTCTGGTTTCGATACTGGCTTAAAGGTTAAGGGATTGAAATCATCCAATACCCTAACAATATTGTTTATGTAATTGGTGAAGACAAAAGTTTGAATTTAGCTGGCGGAAAAGTAAGGTTAATTGCTGCATCAGGTCAAGCACTTGACGTGTTGATGATCCAGGTAGTTCGCAGCTGTAATCGGGATTAATTTCCAAATCGTGTAAAAGTGCACACACCCAAGGTAAATCGTGAAATTGTATCCAACGCGTAGTGAAGATACACAAAAGGGCTACACGTTTGATACAAACGTGTAGCCCTTTGATTTCAGGGCGTTTCGGGGTTTTTGGGTAGTGAACGAGAAATCGGGTAAAAAATCGCACGATTGGACACTCATCGTGAAATCATGCACACAACTGAGGCAAATCGCGCAAAGATGCACACCCCTGAAAATATAAACAAGACATAAATTTAAAAAAATGGCTATTTGCCATCTTTCTAGTCAAGTCAAGATGTGATTCTTTGACGGTTACACTGATTTTTCAACTATCTTGTTTACTTTAACGAACAATTGTTCTAATATGATAGAGAACCCGATTAACTTGATTGCCAAAGGAGAATTATGAGTTATGAATGATAATTGTGGTTATAATTTATTCGAGCGAAATCAGCTTTTCCTTAAAATTATCAATGATATATTTGCTGTCTCGGCGTTATGTTCGACGAAAACATATATCTGGGGCGGCTTCACAATCGATATCATTGAGAACCGATTTTTGCGCGAACATGGGGATTTGGATGGATTCGTTGATAATATGTTTGATAAACTTGACTTGCTCATTGAAGAGTATTGTAAGCTTGGCTATACCACGGAATACAACCAATATGTAAAAATGCTCATAATTAGGAAAGATGGTTTGCATGCAGCATTCAATCAGCTTGACGTCGACCGGAAAGTAGCCATGTGGCGCCATATTGGTGATCATGGAACAGTTTTCTTCCCAGCCGAATGGTTGGATTCGGAACCGCAACAATTTTATGGAGTCAAAGTATATACATCCGGCTTAAGATTTGAATATGGGTTTCGGTCAATAGCTGGTTTTCTAAATCCTGATTGGAAATATCGAGATAAAGATCGAGAAGCTATTTCCATCATTAAAGATCACCTTTTACATGACAACATTGATTTAGGTGAGATTCATAAGGTGATAGTATACTAATGGGTTGATTAGTGACCCGCATCAAGCAATTTTAGCA
>JAWSUP010000085.1:0-3952 GCA_033549405.1 Bacillota bacterium
GGTATCCGCAAGGTCTACCAGGACTATACGGCCATGCTGGACGAAGAGAAACCGGATCTGGCGATCATCACATCGGAAAACGCCTGGCACCGGCAGATTGTCCAGGACTGTGCCATGCGTGGTGTTGACGTCTGCATTGAAAAGCCGATGGCCATGTCCTACTGCGACGCCCTGGCGATGGCCAGGGACGCACAGGCGACCGGCACGCTCCTGCTAGTCAACTGGCCGGTCACGTGGCGGCCTTACCTGCACCAGATGAAGCAACTGGTGGACGAAGGCGTCATCGGACAGGTCATCCAGATCAAATACCGGGCAGGCCACACCGGGCCGCTCGGGCCGGGCGCCCGCCATCGTGGTGTACAGGAGACTGCCGGTCCCATGACAGATCTGGAGAAAAGCCGGACCTGGTGGCACCAACGGTGCTGTGGCGGCGGCGCCATGCTTGACTTGTGCTGTTATGGCAGTCTGCTGGCAGCCTGGTTTATCGGTGAAAAAGCCCAGGCGGTCATGGGCATGAAAGGCAATTTTGCCAGTCAGTGGGGCGAAGTGGAAGACAACGCAGCCATGCTGGTGCGCTTCCCCCACGCCATGGCGATCGTGGAAGGAACCTGGACAACGCCGCAGGCTGACGCGCCTGTCGCGCCGGTGATCTACGGCAGCAAAGGCGTGCTGATTTGCGTGCGCCAGGATGAAACATTCGTGATCCGGATGACGGACCTGACCGGGCAAACCCGGGATTGGACAGCCAAACCGGCTGCCGGACATCTGACGGATACAGCGGCGACTTATGTGCACACACGCGATACAGGCGCGCCGCTGCATGAAACACTCGCGACTGAGCTGAACCTGCAGGCCATGGCCATCCTGGACGCTGGCATCCGTTCGACTGTCAGCGGCAGCCTGGAACCGGTCGGCAACCAGGTCTGGCAGGCGGAATAAGGAGACGAAATAATGCATAAGAACTGGAAAGTGGCGATCATCGGCTGCGGCGCCTTCTGTGGCTCGCAGTATCTGCCGTACATCAACAAGATCAACGACGCGGAGCTCGTGGCCCTATGCGACATCATCCCGGAGCGGGCCAGCAGTTATGCGGAAAAGGCGCAGGTGGACCAGTGGTTCTCCCATATCGACGCGCTGCTGGAGGGCTGTTCATTCGACATCCTCATGAATGCGACCGCCATACCGGCGCACCACGAGATCAACATGAAAGCACTGTCTGCCGGCAAGCATGTCTTTACCCAGAAACCGGCAGCCCTGACCGTCGCCGAAGTCACGGCGCAGATGGAGCTGGCGGCCCGGAAAGGCGTCAAAATGAACGCGGCTCCGGTCCACAGCATGCGCCATGCGAACCGGGAAGCGGCCCGGATGATTGCCGACGGTGTTATCGGCCAGGTCACGACAGCCCTCTGCCAGATCGCCCATGGCGGACCCGAATATTTCCAGTACCGCGAAAATGATCCAAGCTGGTTTTATGAAACAGGATCCGGCGCGCTCTACGATATGGGCGTTCATGGCCTTGACTATGTGGTCGGCCTGCTGGGGCCTGCCGATTCAGTCAGTTGTCGGGCTGCGGTCTCGGAACCGCTGCGCCAGGTTCGTTCCGGCCGTTTTGACGGCCACCTGATCCAATCGGATCGGATGCCCGACAATTATCTGATCTCACTGGGCTTCGGCGGGGCGACAATCGGCGAGGTTTACACCAGCTACTGCCAGCGGGCGACCCGCATGCCCCTCCTGGAAATCTATGGAACCAAAGGCGTCATATCTTTTGTCAAAGATCCGCAGGAAGCCCGGCCGCACCTGGAAGTCTACCTCGACCATCCCGGCCAGGGAATCCGCGGCTGGATGCGGCCGCTGGATCTGGTGGAAAGGGAGAAGCCGTTCTTTGACTGCCTGTGCCTGCAAGATCTGATCGATGCCATCGAACAGGACAGGGAACCAATCTTGTCCATGGAGAAACACCGCCACCTGGTCGAGATCATGGAAAAGATTCCCCGCTGCGTCGAAACCGGGTCGACGCTGCCGCTGACGACCACCTTCTGAAACACCTATTGAAAGCTTGAAAGACCGGTTTTTCCATCAGGCAGTCCAGAAAAAACATGATATAATAAGGCATTGTCAGGCTGTTACCGGTTCTCTTTCGCGAAAGATTAAACGGCTCAATTATTGGAGGACACCATGAAAAGTATCGAGCACCATGAGAATATACCTGTTGCAGGAACCTATGACGTCGTCGTCGCCGGTGGCGGTGTAGCCGGTGTGGCGGCTGCGCTGGCAGCGGCACGATCGGGCAAGAAGGCACTGCTTCTGGAAAAAAGCGCCATGCTGGGCGGCCTGGCGACACTGGGGCGCATCAACCTGTTTGTCCCGATGTGCAATGGCCGCGGCAAGCAGATTATCTATGGCATGGCCGAAGAACTGCTGCGCCTGTCAATACGCTATGGTTTCGATACGATCCCTGAAGACTGGCAGGCGGGTGATCCGGGAGAAAAGACCAAAACACGCTATCTGACCCGCTTTTCAGCAGCTATTTTTGCATTGGCCATGACTGAGCAGATCGCAGCCGAAGGTGTGGATCTGCTGTTTGACTGCGTCGCTTCCAGTCCCGTCATGAAAGACGGCCATTGCGAAGGGGTCATCGTTGAAAGTAAGTCCGGCCGTGAGTTTTTCGAAGCCGGTATGGTGATCGATGCGACCGGCGACGCCGATCTGCTGCATCGCGCCGGCGTGCCGGTGGTCCAGGGCGGCAATTTCTTCACATATGTGGCGCATGGCATTACGCTGGACAGCTGTCGCAAGGCGGTCGAGTCCGGTCGGATTAACGATGCTGAAGTCGGTTTCCGCGGTGGTCTGGCGACCCTGTACGGTCAGAAGCACCCAGAGGGGATGGCCCTGTTTAGCGGAACGACAGCCCAGAGCGTCAGCGACTATTTGATTCAAAACCAGAGGCTGCTTCTGGATAAGATCAAGGATGATGCACGTTTTTCGCGCGATATCCTGGCGCTGCCTGGCATGGCGCAATTCCGGACGACCCGGCGGATCGACGGGGACTATACCTTGACGGTTGCAGACCAGTATCGGCATTTTGATGATTCGGTCGGTGCGATCTGCGACTTCGACCAGCTCGATTTCCTCTATGAAGTGCCATACCGCTGCCTGGTGCACCATGGCTTTGACAACCTGATCACGGCCGGCCGCAGCGCCGCCGCAGAAGGGTACGCCTGGGATGTCCTGCGCGTTATTCCGCCGGCGATCCTGACCGGGCAGGCAGCCGGGCTGGCCGCAGCCCAGGCCCTGTCGGCCGGCAGACCGGTTCACGCGGTCGATATAGGCGCTTTGCAGAAGTCACTTGCAGCTACAGGCGTCCTGATCCATTTCGACGATGCCCTGGTTCCGCAGGAGCCGGCAAAAACGGAAGAGGCTGAAGATTATGGCCACATCTGATCCGGCACTCGAGCCGGCAAGGCTCGTGCCTGCACCGACTGAAAAACGTTACCTGGACGACGGTCGCCTTTGGCAGGGTATTCCTTCGATTGCAAGGACGGATGCCGGATCGACATTCGTCGTCTTCTATAGCGGTCAGAAAACGGAAGAAAGCGGCAATTTCGCCGTTGTGATCCGCAGCCAGGACGATGGAAAGACCTGGATCAGCTCCTGGCTTGTCATTGAGCACGAACATCCGGAGGTTCGGGTCTTCGACCCCAATGTCTGGCTGGATCCGGCCGGCCGGATCTGGTTTTTCTGGGCCCAGTCGCGCGGCAAATATGATGGCAGGGCCGGTGTCTGGGCTGTCATGACCGAACAACCGGATGCTGAGGAGCCGACCTGGTCTACGCCCAGGCGCATCGCCAACGGCATCATGATGAACAAACCGACGGTGCTGAAGGACGGAACCTGGCTCTTGCCCTGCGCTGTCTGGATCAGCCATCCGGCCGGCGAAGCGCATCCGGAA
>JAWSUP010000085.1:3962-12977 GCA_033549405.1 Bacillota bacterium
CAGGGTCGAACCTTTAGCCTGCGCGGCGGCGCCGATGTGCCGGACCGCAGCTTTGATGAACACATGGTGCTGGAGCAGCAGGATGGCCGGCTCAGGATGCTGGTGCGCACGCATTATGGCATCGGGCAGAGCTTTTCAGAAGATAGCGGACAGACCTGGTCAGCAGGGGCCGACGCCGGCCTGGGCGGTCCGTGCTCCCGCTTCTTCATCGGGCGGCTGCGCTCCGGACGCGTCCTGCTGGTCAACCATGTCGCTTTTAAAGGGCGGAACAACCTGACCGTCCTGTTGTCTGATGATGACGGCCGGACCTGGCCATATCAACTGCTGCTGGATGAGCGTGACCATGTTTCTTACCCGGATGCGACAGAGACTGATGACGGCCGGATTCTGATTGCCTATGACAGGGAACGCTACGCTGCCCGGGAGATCCTGATGGCGACCGTAACGGAAGAAGATATCAAGGCAGGACACTGCGTTTCCGGGCAGTGTAAACTGAAGTCGGTGATCAACCAGGCTTCGGGCTGACAGCCGGCCAATCAGGGCAAACTTAAAAACCGGCATCTTTCAAATAAAGCACTGCGTTGGCGCGGTCGTTGACGCCGATTTTGAGATAGATCTGGCTGATGTAGTTTTTGACTGTTCCGGTAGACAGGTAAAGGGTGTCGGCGATTTCGCGATTGGATTTGCCCTGAGTCAGCAGGCGGATGATGTCCTTCTCGCGGGCGGAAAAATCATCAATGCCGGCAGCTTCTGCGGCCGGCGCCACTGCTTTGGTTTGTGTTTGAGTCTGCGACAGGTGCGCCGTGATCCTGGCGGCAATTCTGCCCGGCAGGATGATGTTGCCTGCCATGCCATCGCGAATGGCCTGGATCAGCTGGTCGCTGCCGGTATCCTTGAGCAGGTAACCGGAAGCGCCATAAGTCATGGCTTTTATGATGTATTCATCATCGTCAAACGTTGTCAGAACGATCACGACCGTGTCAGGCAGGCTTTGCTTGATGATCCGGGTGGCTTCGACACCGTCCATTTCCGGCATGCGGATATCCATCAGGACGACATCCGGCAGGCAGCGCTGCGTTTCCTGGCAGGCCAGCCGGCCGTTGCCGACAGCTGCCACGACTTCGATGTCTTCATGGGCAGAGAGCAGCGACCTCAACCCGTCGCGGATGATGGTCTGGTCATCGACCAGCAGGACTCTGATGGTGTTCATGATTGATCCGCTCCTGTCTGATCCGCCTCTGTCTTCTGGCCGGCCGGTATGGCGATGTGGACTGTAAAACCTTCACCCGCCTTGCTGTCGATCTGCATTGTACCGCCAATGCTGAAAACCTGATCCTGCATATGATTAAGGCCAAAGCCCATTTCAGGGTTATCTGAGCCATCGCCATCGTCACTGACCGTCAGATGGACGGCGCCTTTGTATTCCTGCAGCAGCAGATCCAAAGACCGGCTGCGGCCGTGTTTCAGGCTGTTGGTTGCCAGTTCGCGGATGGCCTGCAGCAACACATACTGCTGGATCGGCAGTAGTTCGGTCTTGATTTCGATAATAGCCGACAGGTTGAGATCTGTCGTCCGGTCCAACTCGGCGAGGAGCTGGTCGAGAGCCGGGCGAAATGGCTGGTTGCCGCCCGTTTGAATGGTGCGGATCGAGCTGCGCAGATCCTGCAGTCCCTTCTTGACCTGATCCCGGGCAAGGTTGATTTTTTCCCGGGCTGCTTCCTGGTCCTCATTGATCAGCTGCGTGCCCGCTTCCAGGGCAATGACAGCGGTTGTCAGCGTATGGCCGACCGTGTCGTGGATCTCCCCGACGATGCGGCTGCGCTCGGCAAGCGCGCTCATCTGTTCCAACTGTGCCGCCTGTTCCTGCATCGTATAGATGGCAACCATCAGCTGACGGTTGGCCAACAATTGCTTTTTCAGTGAATAAAAAAGGGCAAAAACCAGAACAAAGAGCAGCAGCCGCACATACAGGCCGCTGATCACCTCTTCAGAGTTGATGGTGCCAAAGCGGTCAAGACCCTGCAGGATAGTTGCCGTCATGAACAGAGCAAAGGCTGCTGCCACATAGTAAAGCGCTGTCTTCTGCGCGTGGCGGTTGATGATGCCGGCGACGACGAGCAGAACCAGAAACTGGCCGTTCTGTCCGTAGTCGTAATATGCGCCGACAGAGACGGCAGCGATCTGGATGACGATGAGTAGATGCGGTACGAAGGGCAGGGCACGCCATTCAAACAGACCATCGAGAATGAGGCAGACGAAGCAGAGGCCGATCAGCCAGACCAGCCAGGAAGGTGTCTGGCCGGCGCTGTTATCCAGGATGAATCGCAGAGAAAATATCTCAAAAGCGACCAGGAGACTGACAAAGATGCCCTGGCGGACCTGGACATCCTCACCGGTTGCACCTGTTCTGATGGTCTTGGCCTCCGGCTTTTCCCGGCTGAAGAACAAGTAAATTGCTGCGGCCGCAATATTGAACAGAACAATGCCGATGATATAGCGCACCTTGGTTTTCATCTTTAGCCGATCGTTGTTCCAGCAGTGGTGAATGAAATAGGCCTGTACGAACAGCTGGATCGGGATGCCGGGTATGATGATGGGGAGGATATCGTAGATATTCATGATCTGTCCGCCTTCATTGATGGCCGGGATTGGCGACGCTGCGCCGGTCCGGCTACTGCTTCCAGTATACGCAAATGTACTTTGTTTTGCCAGATTGCCTGCACTTAACAGCTCCTTACAGGTTAAATTCTGTGCGCGTTGCGGGACTGGTTCCCCTTGTTCAGTATCCGTCAACCGCTTATACTAATGGCATGTTACCTGCGCGTCTTACTCCGCGCGGAATAAATAACCGACGAGGTGATGGCAATCAGACTGAAATGGCCAGAGCTGAAATGGCCAGACATCAAAACTTCCTGGCAGGATGAAGAACAGAGAAAACGCCTTCTGTTTATTCTGAATGGTGTTTTTATCAACGCCGCGGCGATTCTGACTTCCGGCATGTTCCTGTCCGGCTATATCGTTTTTCTTGGCGGATCTGATTTTCTGGTCGGCCTGATGAACAACTCCATGAACTGGGCGGCGATCGCCGGCTTGTTTTCTTACCTGATTTTCGAACGCATGGTACGGCGCAAAACCTTTCTTCTGACTTTACTCGTACTCTCGCGTTTACTGGTCTGTTCGGTGGTCTACCTGCCTTTGCTCTTCGGAACCGGTGATGTGACGCTTGCCTTTCTGACCATCATGATCGTCAGCGGCAATATTATATGGGGCGTGTTCGGCGTCGGTTTCACGATCTGGATGATGAATTCGTTTCCCCAGGGAGCCAGAAGCGCTTTTATTTTCAAACGCACCTTCTGGCTGCGCATCGCTTTTACCCTGACCAATATCTGTATGGGCTATGTCCTGGACTGGTCCGGCAAATCGTATACAGGCTTTCTGATTGTATTCTCTTTCAGCCTTTTGTTGTCGCTCGTGGATGCCGTCGTGCTCATCGGGGTCAAAGAGCCGGACTACCATGTCGACAGGCAGAGGCGCTTCACGGTGCTCTCATTCTTCGAACCACTGCGCAACAAACCGTACCTGAAATTTGTCCTGTTCATTTTTCTGTATTACACCAGTCTGACGATATCATCATCTTTTACTTCACTCTACCTGGTCCGGTATCTTGAGCTCGACTTCAAATTCATCTCGTTCGTGACCGTCATTGCAAACCTGTTCATGATCGTCTGCATCCGCATGTGGCGCCATGCGGAAATTAAAATAGGCCTGATGCGCGCATTCAAGCTGACCGGCCTGATCGCCGCGTTGGAATTCCTGGCTTATGTCTTTCTTAACCAGGACACCATTTTCCTGCTCGTGCTGGCGCCGATACTGGCGGGTATCGGCAACAGCGGCTTCAACATCTTTGTGATCAATTACCGGTATGAGCTGATGCCGGAGGAAAACCGCACCCTTTACGAGGGCTGGTACGGGGCGCTTTTTGGTCTCAGCCTGCTGGCAGGCCCGATGATCGGCAATTTTGCCATGAATAACCTGCCGGAGATCGAAAATATCATCTTCCAGCACAGCCGTTTTCAATTACTCTATTTGCTGTCGTTTCTGCTGGCTGTACCGATTTTGCTTCTGGCCTTCCGGGATAAACAGGGTAGGTTTACGAAGAACAGGGCAGAGATACAGAAAGAAGGCATAAACTAAACCAGCAAGGAGACAGGAAAACATGTTGATTGACCAGGCAGGAAAGCAGTGGTACAAGGGAAATCTGCACACGCACACAACCTGCTCGGACGGGCGCAAATCACCGGAAGAAGCGATCGAGATTTATAGAAGCGCCGGCTATAATTTTCTGGCGCTGACCGATCATTGGGTCTTGTCCCGGACCAGACAGGCTGGTTCGATATTGCTGCTATCGGGATGTGAATACAATGTCGGCCTTGATCCTGCTGATGGAATCTACCATATTGTCGGGATTGGCATGAAAGAAAATCCGTGCCTGGAGCGGTCGGCTGATCGGTCGCCCCAGTCGATCATCGACGCTGTGAATGGTGCGGGCGGACTGGCCATTCTGGCGCATCCGGCCTGGTCGCTCAATACACCGCAGCAGATCCTGCCGCTCCGGGGCCTGGCCGGCACCGAGATCTACAACAGTGTGTCAGACCTGCCCCACAACGCACGGCCAGACGCGAGCCTGGTCGTCGACCAGCTGGCCTGCTCTGGCTGCTATCTTCCCTGTTTCGCCAGTGATGACAGCCATTTTTATGATGGCGAGGAAACGAAAAGCTTCATCTGGGTGCAAAGCAGCAGTTGTTGTGAACAAGACATCCTGGCGGCCATCCGAAAGGGCGATTTCTATGCCAGCCAGGGTCCGCGCCTCAACCTGTGGCGGGACGGTGACCGCATCGAAATACGCTGTACGCCGGCAGTCCACATCGTCATCTATTCAGCTGCCGTCTGGTCAGGCCATCGCGTGTTCAGCGGCACAGGCATCACGCAGGCCAGTTATCCGATCGCTGCAGAAGACCATTTCATCCGTGTCGAAATCATCGACGCAGACGGCAGGTGCGCCTGGACATCGCCGTACCATCTGGTATATGAAGGAGGCCCATTCACATGAAATACCCGCCCATCATCCCCGCATTTCCCCATATGCTGCATGGAGGCGACTATAATCCGGACCAGTGGCGCCATATGAAGGACATATGGGCTGAAGACATGCGCCTGGCCAGATTGTCCCACTGCAATGCCTTTTCGATCGGTATTTTTGCCTGGTCGGCGCTCGAACCGGAAGAAGGCCAGTATGACTTTACCTGGCTCGATGAGGTCATGGACCTGCTGCACGAAAACGGCTGCATCGCGGTCCTGGCGACGCCTTCGGGTGCGCGTCCGGCTTGGATGAGCCAGAAATATCCGGAAGTGTTGCGTGTCAATGAGGATCGCAGGCGCATCCTGCACGGCGCCCGGCACAATCACTGCTTCACCTCGCCCGTTTATCGGGAGAAAGTCCGCCAGATCAATACATTATTGGCTGAGCGGTACCAGAACCATCCGGCCCTGGCGGTCTGGCATCTTTCCAATGAATACGGCGGCGCCTGCCATTGCGATCTGTGCCAGGTGGCATTCCGCAACTGGCTGCAGCAGCGCTATGCGTCACTGGATGAGTTGAACCTAGCCTGGTGGACAACCTTCTGGAGCCATACCTACACGGACTGGTCTCAGATCGAGTCGCCCAGTTCCCTGGGTGAACGCAGTGTCCATGGCCTGGTCCTGGACTGGAAGCGCTTCGTCACAGAACAGACACTGGACTTCATGACCGCAGAGATGGAGCCGCTGAAGCGCCTGACCCCACAGATACCCTGCACAACCAACATGATGGGCCTGTATGACGGACTCAATTATTTCCGTCTGTCTGAAGCCATCGATGTCGCATCATGGGACAACTACCCGCTCTGGCGCGGCGATGAACAGGATGCGATTACGGCAGCCGAGATCTCGCTGGTTCACGACCTCAACCGCTGCCTGAAAAACGGCCGTCCCTTCATGTTGATGGAGAGCAGCCCGTCGGCGACGAACTGGCAGGCTGTCGCCACATTGCGCCGCCCCGGCGGTAATCTGCTGTATGGCCTGCAGGCTGTTGCCCATGGCAGCGATACGGTGCAATATTTCCAGTACCGCAAATCGCGCGGCAGCTCAGAGAAGTTTCACGGTGCGGTCATCGACCATGCCGGGCATGAGAACACGCGGGTCTTTCGCGAGGTGGCCGATACAGGTCGGCTGCTCAGCCGCCTCGATGAGGTTGTCGGAACTGCAAAGCCCGCGGAAGTGGCTTTGATCTACGATGTCGAAAACCGCTGGGCGCTTGAGGATGCGCAGGGATTCAAGAAAAACAAAAAATACATCGAAACCCTGCACGACCACTACCGGCCGTTCTGGGAGATGGGCGTGACTGTTGATGTCATCGATTCGACCAAATCTCTGGTTGGGTATAAGCTGGTGATCGCCCCGATGCTTTACATGATCCGGCCTGGCATGGCTGAAAAGATTGAGCAGTTTGTCAGTTTGGGTGGAACGCTGGTCATGACTTATGCCAGCGGCTATGTCGATGAGCATGATCTCTGTTTTCTGGGCGGTTTCCCCGGACCGCTCAAGACGGTTCTGGGCATCTGGAATGAAGAGATCGACGCGCTGTACGACGACATGCGCCGCAAGGTCAGCTGGAACGGCAGGCAATACCTGGCCAGGGATTTCTGTGAGCTGATCCACCTGCATGGCGCCAGCCAGATCGGCCGTTATGATGAAGACTTCTACGCTGGTTATCCGGCTTTGACGGTCTGCACCAGCGGACAGGGACGTGCTTATTATGTGGCAGCCCGTCTCGATGATGATTTTCAGGCAGACTTCTTCGGCTGGCTGGCCGAGGACCTCCGTCTGCGTAAACCCCTGACGCGGCCATTGCCGGCAGGTTGCACAGTCCAGGTGCGGACAGACGGGAAGAGCGAGTATCTCTTTATCATGAACTTCATGCCCTATGCGGTCCGGATCGATCTGGATGACGGCGGTTTCAGCCTGGTCTGTGGCGAGGAGCGCCAGGGTGTGATCCAGTTGCAGGAGCGATCCCTCGAGATCATCCGGCGGCCGGTCATTTTGTGATCGCGCGTTTCCCGACCGCTTCGCCTGTGCTATAATTCAAAGATGAAATCGTATTGTGGCAGGCAAACAAACAGGATGCAGAACAGGTCGGGAGGTTTCAGGATGAGCCCAGATCATTGTCGGCACCCGCTCAGGCGATTCGTTGCAGTCACTGCGATGTGCGGCCTGTTGATGTTATTAACGGCAGCCTGCAGTCAAGATAAAACTTCAGCGCCGACGGACACAGATAACAGCACAACGGCTGCGACAACAGCCGAACAGACGACAACGGCTGCTGCCATCATGGAGCCGGCTGAGCTGTTTGATATTTATGCCAGGGCCTGGGAACAATTCGATTACGCGACCATGTACATCCTGCTGGCAACAGAATCCAGAAATAAAATCGACGAAACGGCATTTATCACACGATACAAAAACATATTCCAAGGGATCGAGGCTGCGAATCTGGCTGTCAACCTGAACGAGACGGCTTCAGGAACAGCAGCGTTGGGTCAGCTGGACAGCGACACGGTCCTGCTGTCTTTTTCCGTCAGCATGGATACTTTGGCAGGACCGGTGGAGATCAACGACTACCAGATGAAACTTGTTCTCGAACCGGACGGCGACGGACAGGCGTGGAAAATCAGCTGGAGCGAGAAACTGATTTTCCCCAGCATGGATGCGGACGATAAAGTCCAGGCCAGGATCCTGTACCCGGCACGCGGTGAAATCATGGATCGCAACGGCATGGGTTTGGCTGTCAACGGCGAGTTGATCGTCATCGGCATTGCCCCGGGGAAATTTGCCGCGGTCAAAGATGTGGCGATTCCCCAGATGGCTGAAATGCTCGGGATATCCGAAGAACGCATCGCCAAGGTCTTCAACGAGGCAAAAAACCCGGACTGGTTCTATCCGGTCGTCACACTGCCGTCCGATGCCAGAGATTTATCCGCAAAGCTGACGGCGATCGACGGTGTTTTGTACCAGAGAACCAACGGGCGCGTCTATCCGGCCGCTGCTGCCGCCGGTTTGGTGATCGGCTACATCGGCCCGATCACGGCAGAAGAGCTGGCTGCCAGATCCGGCCAGGGCTACACGGCGACAGACAAAACTGGCAAGATGGGATTGGAGCAGGTCTATGAAGCGCGGCTGCGCGGCGCCCGGGGTGGCGAGATCACCATCGTCCACAGCGAAAGCGGTCAGCTCAAGGATGTCATTGCCCGCAAAGAGGCAGTTGATGGCGAAAGCATCACCCTGGCACTCGATGTCACGACCCAGATCAGCCTCTATGATGCCATGAAAGCAGATGCGGGCGCTGCCGCTGCGGTCAACCCCCTGACCGGTGAAATACTGGCCCTGGTCAGCACACCATCATTTGACCCCAACCTGCTGCAGACCTATGTACCGGATGCGGTACAGCGCGAGTGGAACGAAGCGACCAAGAGTGCATTTGCCAACCGTTTCAAGATCGGCTACGCCCCGGGATCTGTCTTTAAGCTCGTAACGGCAGCGATTGGTTTGAAGGTAGGCACATTGGATCCAGACGAAGCATTGCCGATCAGCGGCAAGCAGTGGCAGCCCGATGCCAGCTGGGGCAACTACACTGTCACGCGCGTCAGAGATATCGGGCGCCCTGTCAACCTGCTGGATGCTCTGCTCAATTCGGATAACATCTATTTCGCCCAGCAGGCGCTGCGCGTCGGGGCAAGGCTCTATGCCGACTGGGCTGTCGGCTTCGGCATCGGCGAGGACCTTCCGATTGACTATCCATTCTATCAATCACAGTTGTCCAATAGCGGCCTGACCAGCGACGTGCTCCTGGCCGATACGGGCTATGGCCAGGGCGAAGTCCTGCTCAGCCCGCTCCATATCGCCCTGTTTTACAGCACACTG
>JAWSUP010000086.1:0-12975 GCA_033549405.1 Bacillota bacterium
CACTCAATCCATCCGGATTGCCAAAATAGATGATGGCGGTTATATCGCTGTGTGCACCGTCATTCTGGCAGGCCAGGATCAGGTCATCGAAACCGTCGCCAGTTATATCGCAGAACAAGCCGTCATAGGTTCCGTTAGACGGCAGCTCATTACGAATGGCTGTATCAAATGGGCTTGAATACAGATAAACCGGCGGGCGTTCACCCATGCTCTGTGAATTGGCAAACAGAAGGTCCGGGTAACCATCCGCGTTGACATCAAACTGGTAGATACGCTGCAGAACACCCTGCGCAGACACATACAGGTTCTGGCCGCCGTTGCCCAGTGTACCGCGCATAAATCCGGAAAATCCTTGAGTGATCCATTCCACGTTCCGATACCTCGCATTTCACGTTGAGTGAAGAGTACGGATGCCTATTAGCATCCGCTCGTTGGTCGAGTCTATGGGAGACTCGTTTGGAAGATGTTCCGCAGCATCTGACCGATAACATCGGCCATCCGCCAGAATCCCAGGTCATTGGGGTGCGTTGCATCGACCGTACAGCAATCCCGCCCCTCTCCGCCAAAGAGCGACAGACCGTCGATATAATAAATATTGTTGTCTCCTGACTGGACCGCCTTGATGTAGGTCTGATAGACCACATCCCTGCGCCGGATGGCTGCCAGCGGTTTCGGATCCAGGTATTGCGGTGTCGAGTCAAAATTCGGGCGTGAGACAAACAGGATAGGCAGCTCTGGCTGCACCTCACGGATAATTTGATAAAAAGGATCATGTGTCGCCATCAAATGGGCTTCATCCGGCGCATTGTAGTCATAATCAAAGACAAATGCGTTCATAGCCAGCTGGGCGATATACCGCGCCATATCCGGTTCTGCCCTGGCACGTCCGGAGAAACCCAGATTCAGATAATCCATGTTGAGTTTTCTGGAGATCATGGCCGGATAGGCGTTTCCAGGGCGGCTGGCGCAGCCGCCCTGGGTGATCGAGGAGCCGTAAAAGACAATCGGTTTGCCGGGTCGATATGAGGCGCCCTGATCGACCAGGGACTGCCCCTCGAGCCCGACCAATAACGAATCGACTCGATTGTACAGGGGAAAATCGATGGTCAGGCAGCGCAGCCGCTTATCTGGGAAGTGGATGATGGCTGCATAACCAGTTGTCATGTCGACAGGGGGATAAAAGGTGGCATGATACGTGCTCCAGCCATCCTGGTCCAAATACAGGTCAAATCCGGAACTGGCGCAAAGAGTCATATGGCAAAACCGGGTTACCGACGGCATCGTCGCTTTGATGGCGACATAGGCCGAGTCGGTCGCAAAGCGGAGACGCCCGCCGGCTGTATCCAGTCCGCCCAGATATTCGACTGTCCTGGCAAACGCCGGCGGGATCCGGGCATAAGCTTCGTGTGCCCGGGCATCGTAAAAGCCGTATAAAGCCAGCGGCGCAGTGCGGGCATCCAGCCAGACCAGATCCCTGGCCTCGATGCCGGCTGCGTCCTCTTGTTCAACTGCCAGTGTTTTTGCCAATCGCGTATTCATGCATCTCCCCGTTACAAAATGATATCGTCACACGCCCGTATTACCAAGGCGCCGGGCAGCTTCAGATCAGCCGCCCCACATCGGTTTATACAGGCTGATGTTCTGGCCATTGATGCGCAGGACGGGGATATATCGGTAAAGATCTCCTTCCCCGCTGCTGTACTCTGCCAGGTCATCTTTATGCCCCAGTCGCCTGACCATGGTCCATTGCTGCCGGTTAGGGACACGATTGTATGTATCCCAGAGGCTGATGCCTTCAGCACCCCGTTCGTAAAGTCTCAAAGCCCGCCGCTTATATTCTTCTGTCGGCATCTGACGGGGCAGGATTTCGAAGAATACCGGCAGGCCCAGTGCTTTGAAGGAAGCGATTCGATCTTCCTCTGTCAACGGATCGCCATTATGATGCTTCTTGATCAAGTCCACGATGTCTTCATAGTCGAAGTTCCCCTGACGGATCACCGGCGCGGCAGGTGAAGTCTGCACGAACTGGCGGTATTTATCCAGGTCGAGCAGGGTCCGTTCCGCATCTGCCCAGACATCCGCATCCATATTTTCCGCGATGAACATCGGATAAGACACAATGACGTCGATCAGCTTCTGCCTGGCCCATTCGGCGACATCAAGCCCGACCAGCCGGCCATTCTCGATAGAGGCATGCACCCGGGCGATCAGTTTGACCGGTTTCTTATTGCAGGCGGCCCGGACGTCATCCAGCCGCTTTCTCAGGCGAGCGACAAAGCCCGTCATAACTTCACAGAAAAGGTTGTGCACCCGCTTGTCTGCTATCGGCAGCCGGCGCGGATCCAGATCGCCGTAGCGGGACTGGAAAAGGTCGATAAACGGCTGCTCATACAGAACATAGGGCACACCGCGCGTGAAAATCATTTCCACCCCGTCGCAGTCAGTTTCCGCCATTTTGGCAAAAATATCGATCAAGTAGTCCTGCACTTCAGGATACACATAAGACATCGCCTCGGCCGGCGCCCCAAGACGGTCGAAACAACGCAGTTCCGGATGAGCACTGGCAAATTTGTTGGCAAAATACATCTGGTCATACGGGAACTCGATGCCCCAGGCCCCCATGCGCATGGATAAGTACATTTCCAGTCCCATGTCATGCCCATAATGGACCAGGCTGTTGAGCAGATCAAATGTGAGCCTGGGCTTCAGCCCCTTCTGGACATTGCGGTCACCCAGGCGATAATAGCCCTGGTCATCCGGATCACCGGCAGCCGGATCACCGTCAAAAATCATGACATTCTCCATGGAAAAGGACGCCACATCTGAATCGCGATAGTTTTCGACGACACAATACCAGTCTGCCTCGGTTTGCGGATCGTACATAAAAAGATGGCCATGCATATCATGCGTCGCATAGATTCGCTTGGTGTCTTTGCGCTGCTGATCATGCTTATAGGCAGCTATTTCGTCATCCGACATCGGCACGAAACGCAGCCAGGCCAGCATCGCGTCATGATCTATGCCTGTTATGAATTTTGACAAGGTAATATCCTGGCCGGTCAGATCGGCGCTTTTCCAGTAGATCTCTTCGAACTTCCCGCGTGCCTGCCCGCTCGGGCATAATTGCGCAAATGATGGATCGCGGGTAAGCTGCAGGTTGATCGCATATGAGCCGAATGATCCATAGCCTGGCAAGCACACATATATGCGATACCAACCGGTCAAGCCCAGGGTGAAGATTACGGGCTCAGGTTTGACATTTTTCATGGCAGCCAGCAGGGTTCCGCTGCGTTCACTCGTCTCGTAGGGGACAACTTCCCACTTGTCCGTGACGCGGACTGATGCCGTATGGTCCTGCGGGTTGGCCTGTTTTCCCAGATCTGTCAGATAAATTTCCTGTCGCATCGTCAGATACCTCCATGATCATTTTTGCTATGTTTAGCTTTAAATATGTGTCTGTTAAATAATAACTTGGTCAATAGATTTCCCATGACATTGACCAGATCCGTCAATGTCATGGGAAAATGACCAAGTAAATTCTTAACAGCCCCTGAACTGCTCCTCCTGGATGGAAAACCGCAAGGTGGCCTCATCGCTGCAGCCACTCTGTTGAGCATATCGTGTCCAGTGAATCGTGACCCATATCTGTCCCGGTGTCGCTTCAAAAGCGCACGGGTAGGAAACTTGCCCGTCTGGACTGCGGGCCAGCACAACCGGCGTCGACCAGGTGGCGCCATCATCCTCTGATAAGCTCAATGAAAGCTCTGATCTGAAGTTGCTGACCGGTGTGGCGCTCCAGTTGCAGTCACCGCCTCTCAGTTCCATCTCCTGTGTACCCTGGGGAAACCAGCGGTTCCAGAACAGGGCGATCCGACCGCTGTGCAGACGGCATAAAAAACAGGGTGCGCTGCTGGCATCGATCCCGGTCGGACCATAAGGATGAAATGTTTTGCCGTCATCGTCTGATATCGCTTTCCAGAACTGTCCCCAGTTGGTCCTCAAATACTGCATCAGGCGTCCGTCGCTGAGCTCGATCAGGGCAGATTCGGTAACCCCGCCGTGATGCCCGATCCCGCCAAGATCGATGAGCGAACCAGATTCCCAGGTCGCCCCTTCATCTTCTGAACGGTAAGTAATTACTGAATGGCGGCCCGGGTGATGCAGCATTTTCATGCTGGTAAAGACGATGGCTCCGGTTCGTGTCTGGATAATCGCTCTGTTAGCGCCGGTCCACTCATCATGCAGCTTGACTGGCTGGCACCAGGTTTGACCGCCATCCAGACTGCGCATCACATAGGTAGGAATAGCAGCCCCCGGCATGTCGTGAATCTGGTCATTCCAGTTGAACGGCGATTTTTCCGCCAGATTACTGAAGACCAGGATCAAAGTGCCTTTCCGGGTGCAGATAAATGGAGAGAACGAAGCGGCATTCATCCGCATGTCTTCCGGCTCACACGCCTGAAGAATCTGCCAGGTTTTACCTGCATCTGCCGATTTTGAGAGAACACCCGCTGCGGACTCCGGCATATCGGAACCAGTCCCGATACCCATGGCCAGTATACCGCCTCGAGCGTAGTCATGAGCAAACCATGCAAGCGGCAGATCGGGCCGGAACGCCGCTTTTTCATGCAGCTGGATACCAAATGCATTTGTTTGCGGCAGAATGGCCGGTTCAGGATTATAATCGTTAAATACTTTATACATACGACAACACTTCCTTCCAGTTCAGATCAGGCACGTCTGAACTTATCTTCCAACATCGAAAAGCGCAGAACACCTTCATTGCTGCGGCCGCTGCCTTGTCCATAACGCACCCAGTGCAGTGTGACCCAGATCTCACCCGGCGACGCTTCAAAAGCACACGGATAAGAGAGATGACCGCCCGGATTGCGGGCAATCACGACCGGTTCAGACCAGGAGGAACCGTCATCTTCAGAAAAGCTCAGGGAAAGCTCCTCTCTGAAGTTGCTGACCGGCGTTTCGCTCCAGTTGCAGTCACCACCCTTCAGTTCGATCTCCTGTGTACCTTGGGGAAACCAGCGGTTCCAGAACAGGGCGATCCGGCCGCTGCTCAGACGGCACAAGAAGCAGGGGGCACTGCTGGCATCGATCCCGGTCAGGCCATGCGGATGAAAAGTTCGACCGTCATCATCTGATATTGCTTTCCAGAACTGTCCCCAGTTGGTCCGTAAGTACTGCATCAAGCGTCCGTCAGTCAGCTCGATCAGGGCTGATTCAGTGACCCCGCCGTGATGTCCGATGCCGCCGAGATCGATCAGCGGACTGGGTTGCCAGGTTGCTCCTTCATCCTCAGAGCGGTAAGTCAAGACTGCATGCCGTCCAGGCTGCGCGTCACATAAGTTGGCAGCGTTGCGTCTGGCACATCGCGGATCTGGTCATCCCATTTGAATGGCGATTTTTCCGCCAGATTACGGAAGACAAGGATCAAAGTACCTTTGCGGGTGCAACAGAATGGACCGGTGTTCCAGGCACTGAGTTGTTTGTTTCCCGGTTCACAAGTGTTGCGAACTTGCCAGGTCTGGCCTTTATCTGTGGATATGGATAAAACCCCTGCGGCAGATTGCGGCATGTCAAAGTCAGTTCCAATGCCCATGCCCAGAATACCGCCCTGCCCATGATCATGGACAAACCACGCCAGCGGCAGATCAGGCCGGAAAGTGGCGGATTTGTGCAGTTGGATGCCATAGCTGTCTGTTTGCGGCAGAATCGCAGGTACTGTCTTGTCTTCTTTAAAATGACTGAACATCGTGTGTCACATCCTTTAACTATGCATCTCGAATATATCTCGAGTGAAGAAGTCTCTGATCTGCTCCATTTGTTGATCAGAAGCGCTGACATAAGGGTTTCTTCTCCAGCGTTCCGCCAGACCGAACACTTCCAAAGCTGCGTGAATCAAGGCGTCAAAATGCAAGCCGGTCGCAGCAACCAGATCTTCCATGAAAGGAATGTCATATGTTCTGATCACATCAACCGCGCCTTCAAGATCTCTTTTTGAAATAGCCTGCCAGTATCGATGGGCAATAACGGGAAGAAAACGCATATAGACCGAAAGGTAACCGGTAGCGCCATAAGGCATTGTATCCAGATGGTTGATTTTCCTGCCTCCGGACAGGTATGACCACTTGTCCTGGACGAGATTGACCAGCCGTTTGCCATAAGCGCCGCAGATATCATCTTTAACAGCCATGACCTGTGTGTGGTTGGCATGCAAATGAGAAATGACCGGCATCGGCAATGGTCGACCACCCAGAGATGTCACCAGCATAACGGGCATCTCATTTGCTATGGTTTCAAAATAGGTGATCAGTCCATCATTGGTACAGGAACCAGCCCAGTCCGGTGGCAAAGGCATATAAAGATCCACACCAATATCACGAAGAAACCGGGCGAATGCGACGCTTTTGCCAAGCCACCAATTGCCGGCGGCAACTGTCATGGCGCGCTTTCTGGTCTGCTCGACAACAGCGCGCGTCACTTCTGCTATTTCATCATCAGTCAAGACTGTGTAGAGGCTGTCGCCGCAGGTCAGAAGAACCGTGCGACCGCCGTTTTCGACAATGAAATCCACCATGCGGCGCAAGCTGCGCCAATCGATGGATCCGTCTTGCATAAATGGAGTCGATACTGAAGCGACAGGACCAGATAAGGCAGCTTTGACTTCTTCATGTGTCATCATAATGGATCCTTTCTGCTCTGATTGATGATCGACTCAGGATTATCAGAAAGTTATGCCGGTCTCAAGGCCAGCCCTGCTGATCCAGACCGAACATCCGCAGACAGCTAAGCTGCCGCCGGCTGATTCCGGTACGATGACGCCCAGGTGGTTGAACCCGCTGAAATCAGGCGGAATGGGCAGTTCCAGATATTCTTGTCCGTTTGTCAGTGATAACATTGAATTGGCGACATCCCATGTCAGAGTCAGCTGTCCTGTTGAATCCGCTCTGATCTGCAGCGCGGTTTCACTCCGACCTGCTGAAAGCGGCAACATCAAGTATTGTGTCTCTAAATACGTTTGGTATGGCTGATTGGCTTCATTCACAAGGAAAGTGGCTCGATCCAGGTAATGATCAGCCAGGATAAGCCGTGCTTCTGTAAAGTCAACATCGGTCTGGTAATCCAGTGCCAGTGCGCCGGCCTGGCCAAACGGGAAATTGGTCATGGCATAGCCCGGTCCTGCATCATGCGCCTGGATACATAAGGAGGGAGCAACATCTTGTGTACTTTTTTCGGTAGCGGCATCCATCACCCAGCAGCCATGATCAGGTGCGTCAGAATCATGCCATTCAGTATCCTGCAAAAAATCCACGGGCAGTTCCATTAATTTACCGTTTGGCTCTGTCCAGTCTTCACCATCTTGTGAATCAACTGTGAAAAAACGCAAATAAACGGAATCAGGACCAGCCACGGCAGCCAGCGGGTAACAATTCTTGACACCGTCCGGGTCACCCTTAACTTTCTTGACGATCATGCGGCAGCCCTGAAGCGTTTTGAGACCGTCATCCGAAACTGCGGCGTGCAGGCACTGACGGGCAAAACTGTAGCGCACGCCCTGCATGGGTGCACCGTTACAGTTGTTCCAGGCCATGACAATGCGGCCGTCAGGCAGCTTTTCCAGCACGGCCGGCGCATTGGATGACTTGATGCGACTGGCTCTGGCCTGCGACCAGGTCGCACCGCCGTCTGATGAAGTTGCATAGTAGAAGCAACCCAGAACCGTGCGGATGATCATGACCAGCCGATTCGGTTCTGTCTCAATGACAACCGGTTCGACCGCACCGGATTCACAATGGGTTTCATCACTGATAACTTGTACGTCATTTGATACCTGCCAGCTGAGCCCGTCATCATCACTGAACAAAGTGTTGGATACGAAAGAAGGCAGTCCGGGACGCAGCGTGGACAGCGGTACGACCAGCCGCCCGTTTTCCAACTGGATCAGATTGTTCATGGATCCAGTATACCGGTCCAGACAATCCACTTTGCAAACCCGGGCGTCCTGGCCATGTATGTCCTCCAGGCGGGCATGCAGGATATCCCCCTGGAAGTCATTGTTCTTCCAGTCATAGACACAAATCCGTTCCATAAAGACGTGAATCGAACCCGTTCGGCTGATCATGAAAGCCAGCAGGCCGCTGTGGGCATAGACTTCTGGAATTTCAAACAAAATTGCCGGGCTGGTCCAGTTTTTACCGCCATCATAGGAGCGCCTGCTGAAAACATACTGATGTTTGGGCGCTTTGTTCAGGTGGCGCACATCTTTATAAATACAGCCCATAGTATACAAACTGTTGTCATCAAGCCGGACAACCCGGTTAAGGTTGTTCACACCGTCTTCGTACAGCAGGGAACCATGCAAATATTTCATGTCCACAACGACAACCTCCAACAGCCTGCAAAAATCAAGGTAACACTGATAGTGGAATTTTGCGGATCACAGTCCGCGCCAGACAAGAGCCGTCTGCAGGTCCGCCGGCACAATAGGAGAGCAGGACAAAGTCCTGGCAAAAGTGAATCGCCACATAGCAGTAACCATGTTCCGGATCATCTTCAATAATAACCGGCTCTGTCCAAGTCTTGCCATCGTCACTGCTCGTAGCCATCACCAGGGGTGTCCGCCCCCAGCCCGCTTTGCTGTTGGCCCGGCCATTGTAATTGGGGATGGGGTTCCAGACAGCCAGCAGTCGATCGTCGGTCGGTATGCGCTTGATGGAGAGCGGCGAATTAGGCGCGGTAAAGCGCGAAGGTGTCGGCGTTGTCCAGGTGTCACCGCCATTTACTGAAAAAGCTTCGTATTGTCGCCCCAAGTCTGTGCGCATCCACTGCCAGACAACGCCGGATTTCAGCTCAAGCAGCCCAGATTCCTGCAAGCCTGATCTGGAATGCGGCATGTTCGTCACACAGTAATCTTTGCCTTCTTGCCAGCTCTTGCCATCGTCATCTGAATAAAAGAGGCAGGGAATGCCGCGGCCGTCAAAACTGGCCCAATCCTCGGTATCCAAACCTTTCATGCGATGCAGGTTCGCGGGCACCAGAATGCGGCCACTGCTTAAACGGATCACCCGGTCGCAATTCGTTACATAATAACCAAGGGAAGGAATGCAGGAAACGGCTTCACTCCAGCTTTGGCCCAGGTCCGAGGAGCGGCGCAGATGCAATCGGGTGTCATGCCAGCCTTTCCGGATGCCATAGAAGAGCCCTATATCGTTGTTCTGCATGGTCAGAAAAGAAACGCTCATAATGTTTTTTGCCTGGTGGTCCTCTGTCCGATAAAGGATCCGGTCATCTGACCAGGTTTCACCCTGGTCGCCGGATATCCGCCAGGCAATGCAGGAATAACCATCATCGCTGGCCGAATCACCGATAAATTTGCTGTAACAAAAAACGATGCCGCCATCTGGCAGGGAATAAAAAGCGCCTTCGCTGTTGCGCGGATTGCCCGGTTCGGGAGACAGGTCTAAAGTAATTTTTCCTATTTTAGCCATACAGATCCATCCTCATATCAGGATGACCTGTCCTGCCCGGCAGGACAGGTCATCCCGGATTATCAATCAAGGTATTGTCATGTTAAGATGTTACTTGCCTTAACCGCCGTACTCTGCCAGCAGGTCTGCAGTTTTGCGCATCTTCTGGTATTCATCATGCATGGCCGAATAGCCTGCTGTGTTCAAATCATCCAGATATTTAGCCCATGTATCGTCTGTCAGCTGAATGGAGCCTGTCAAGATATTATTTCTAAATTCGGCAACCACTGTATTGACATTCGCCGCATAATCAGTATTGACCTGAATGATATTGGTTTCATTGAGGATGTCCGTCACGTAGGGATAGACTTTGTGCTGATTCCAGACACCGCCCATGCTGTTGACATAGTACTTGCCGCCCTTTTCGAACAGGGGCTCAAGTGTCAGCCATTTCCAGAATTCGTAGACCTGCATCTGTGAGAGGAAATAGGTGCCGCCATTCGGTTGTACATCCTGCGGGTTGATTTTAACAGGCCAATCCTTCCTATCTTCGGCCCACTTCCAGTCCACATCTTTCTTGCCGTAAATAAATGTGGCATATGTTTCAACATCCTGGGGAAAGCTGATGTATTCAGCCAACTGGAGAATTCTCGCCAGTTTACCTTCATCAGTTACATTGGCATTGACGAAGAACATGTGACCATTACACTTGGCTGCAACATAGTCTTGCGATATGTATTTGCCATTTGCATCAGCAATGCCAGGTGTCATCAGGATCGAAATGGTCGGATCCTTGGTCCAAAGTGATAACGGTGGACGCTGAATGGCCCAGTTGTTCAAAGCGTTGGAGGATTGCGGAAACCAGCCGGACAGACCATTGTTGACCTTGTCCCACCAGACTGCGCGATCCTGGGTCGGAATTTCCTTGTCGAATAAACCTTCTGCATACATGCTGGCTGCCCATTTGAGCAACTCTTTATATCTGTCGGTTACATAATACTGATCGACCTGTCCATTGTTGTCGACGATATCAGCGGTCAATCCGAATGCTGACATCATAGTTGGATGGAAACCACCATTCCAGGTCGCTGGTATGATATCGGTACCCTTGCCTTTGAAAGCACGCAGAATAGCCTCATAATTTGCAAGCGGCACAGCGTCTTCCGCCAGGTAGAAATTGTCCTCGATCTTGACGACTTCAGTACCCAAATCAAGTCCCAATTCCTGGATCCAGTCATAACGATAAAAGTCCGTCCAGATATAAAGCTGCGAATAGGTCTCTGAAACAGCTGGCAAACCGTTTGCCTGATCCGGGTCTTCTTTGTTAATGACATAAGCCCAGAAAAGCGGATTATCGTCATACAGCTTGGCGAATGACGGGGCGTAGGTATTGATCATCTCGAGCGGGAAAGTGCGTGCCAGCTCATGATCATAGATCAGGTACTGCGTATCTTTCGTAAAAAAGCCACAGTCAGGCATCTCACCGGAGGAGAACATCAGGTTGTACTTTTCTGCATCCTGCCAGTCAACCAGCGGTACTGTCAGATCGATGTTCAGGGCTTCTTCAATCAGTTGTTCGACATAGGTATCATTCTCTGTCGGCTTATTGGCGAAGAATGAGATGTCATACTTGACTTCAGAAGCGGTTGTTGTCGCCGTTGTGCCGGGTTTGGTCGTGGTGGTGCCCGACGGCTTGGCTGTTGTGGTTGTTGTCGTTGGAGTTGTTGTACAGCTGGCCATCAGGCCAATCAGCAACAGGCAGGCGACAACGATACTGATGATTCTTTTGTTCATACCGAACCTCCTCTAATAATTCCCAGGATGGGTCGCCTGTGGCGGTGTTCCTGGATTCACCGTACAGGTTGGTCTCAAAAAGCTAACATTGATCAGAAAATCCACATCACCCCTTTACAGCTCCGATCATGATTCCCTTAACGAAATATTTCTGCAAAAACGGATAGACAAACAGGATCGGCAAAGTGACAAGAACAGTCGTTGCGGCCTTAATTGTCTCCGGATTCGTATTGATCTGAGATTCGTCAATCACCAGGATATTATCTGTAAATTCGGGGTCTACTATGATTCGCCTGAGCAGCATCTGCAATGTCAGCAGATTGGGTGACGTACAGTAGATCAGGTTGTCAAACCAGGCATTCCACTGGCCGACCATCTGCCAGAGGGAAATGGTGGCCAGAACCGGCATCGATAACGGTATGATGATCCGGAACAGCACCTGCATGGCAGAAGCGCCGTCGATCGTTGCCGATTCCTCCAGTGATGGATTCACGGACATGAAGAAATTGCGCATGATGATTGCATTGAACATGCTGAAGCCGCCTGGCAGGATGTAGACCGCAAATTTATTGAGCAGGTTCAGATTGCGGATGTTGATATAGGTCGGAATCAGGCCGCCACTGAAAAACATGGTGATGACAAATATGAGTGTTATCGTCTTGCGGAAGGGCATTTTCATCCTTGTCAGGCAGTAGGCGGCGATCGTAACTACAAAAATATGATAAGCCGTGCCGATAATAGTCCTGCTGACAGAAATGAATGACGCGTGCAGAAATTCATTATTCCTGAAAATAAACTGGTATGAGTCAGCGACAATGACAGGTGGCCAGAGATTCAGACTGAGTGAAGAAACATCCTGAACCCTGGAAAAGGAAGTTACGATCATATCCCACAACGGAAATATAATAGAAACACAAATAACAAGCATGATCAGTATGTTCGTTGTATCGAATAAGCGACTGCCAAATGATGCTTTTATTTTAGAAGGGCTGTCGAACTTCGTTGTTCGCAACAGGGATTTCGTTGACATATTTGTCATCTCCTATCGTTTTCAGGTGGCCCGTTCACAAAGCGGATAGAGACAAGGCCAAATATGCACTACATGATCCGATATTCCGGATTAGCTCTACGTGCAATCCAGTTGCTCATCAGGACAAGCGAGAAGGCAACGATATTCTGGAACAGACCGACCGCTGTTGTGAACTCATACTGTGCATCAATGATTCCTTTGCGGTAAACATAGGTCGATATGACATCGGCAATTTTATAAACTGACGGATTATACAAATTGAATATCGGATCAAAACCAACAGATATCAGAGAACCCATGCGCAAGATCAGCAGCGTGCTGACTGTTGGCAAAATAGTCGGCAAGGTGATATACCAGACCCGCTGAAAGCGATTGGCGCCCTCAATTGAAGCTGCTTCATAGAGCCAGGTGTCAACACCGGCGATTGCAGCCAGGTAAATGATTGTACCCCAGCCGGTTTCTTTCCAGATAAGCGACAGAAGATAGATTGAGATGAATGAATTAGGTTGAATCATGAAGTAGACAGGCTCATCCAAGACCCCCAAATTGACCAGTAGCGTATTGATTGCACCATTGATTGGTGAGAACAGACGGTAAACAATACCGCCCATGACGACCCATGAGAGAAAGTGCGGCATGTAGGAAATGGTTTGCACAATTTTCTTGAAG
>JAWSUP010000087.1:0-12934 GCA_033549405.1 Bacillota bacterium
GGTCAGGATCAGATAGTCTTTCCATGCGGGCTGCTCTGCCAGAACCTGGTGGTAGACAGGTATCGGCACCATGAACAGGCTGGCTTCCGCCTCCACCTGTGCCAGAGCAGGGAAATCCTGGTGTTTGATCTGGCAGGCGATCGAAAGCAGGCACGTATCACCTGGGCCGGTGCGAAACAAGGTCATCTCCCTGCCGCCCGACGACAAGGTGAAAACGCGCAACTGGCCGCTGATCACAAGCGGGATGAACTGACATTGCTGATTCTGCTGCATCAGCATCTGGCCGGCCGGCAATTCGATGAACTGACCGGCATCGTATATTTGCTTGCGGTCTTGCGTGCTGATCCTGGTCAGCACCGGAAACAGCTTTTCGATCTGGGCGATCCGATCCTTGTCTGTCATGTCTGATCTCCTGAGCCGGATATCGGCCGGCAGTATCATAATCTAATTGCGGACATAATATTAAGCCGCAGAAAGGCGTTCGCGCAACAAAACATTGTCTCCATTCAATTATAGCACAAGCGAGGTTTTGCATATGAATATAAACAGATCCATTTCCAGACCCTTTTTACTGATCAGATCAAAGCGATCACTCAGGTTGTATATGGTCTTGTTGCTGGCCGGCCTGTCACTGGCGGTGAGTTCCTGCACAACCGGCATCACGACCACCGGACCGTACTCGGGCAGTTCCGGAACCAGCTCCGCTGCAACGACTGCCGCCACGGCAGGCCCGACCAGTCAGGCTACGGAGACAAGCACTGCTGCAAGCGGAACTGTTACAACAACGATACCTGATACACAAGATACCGACGGACCAGCTGTTGTCAAACTGATTGAAGCAGACGAGGCGCTGCAAATACTCAAAGACATCCCGGACGCCGTTCTGCTCGATGTGCGGACAGAGCAGGAGTTCGTCGGAGGCCACATTGCCGGGGCCACCCTGATACCCGTTGATGAAATATCCGCCCGGATAGCTGAATTGCCAGATGACTTCGCCACACCGATCATTGTCTATTGTCGCAGCGGCAACCGCAGCGCTACAGCAGCCTGGCTGCTGATTGAAGCTGGTTATCGTGCAGTTTATGACCTGGGCGGCATTAATAGCTGGCCGTACGAAATCGTCAGGTGACCCAGGGGGTTTATTGCTTTTCAATTTACCCGGTGAAAAAGCGCCCTGCGGTCATGTGATCATACCGTCCGGGCGCCTTTTCAGTACTGCGCTGTTTATAACTTGATTTTCAAGCTGTCATTTTTGGCTGTAAACAAACAACCCGTTCATGGCATGTCAGATCTTTGCTTCGATCTCCCGTTTGAGAGCGTCTTTGGGCTTGACGCCGATCGACTGCATGAGCAACGTTTTACCTTTTGTCAGCGTCACTGTCGGTATGCTCATCACTCGGAAAGCAGATGCCAGACCTGGCTGTTCATCTACATTGACTTTTCCGACCTTGATTTTTCCGGCCATTTCTTCAGAAAGTGCCTCGATCGTCGGGGCGATCATGCGGCAAGGCGCGCACCATGAAGCCCAGAAATCAAGCAGTACCGGCACATCTGCGTTGACCACCTCTGATTCGAAGTTTTCCTCGGTTACGATTAATACATTTTTTCCAGCCATTGTTATATCCCCTTTCAGATTCATCAGGTTTTGAACTCAGTATAGCGGTGCGCTTCGCCTTTATCAGTGATCATGTCACCAAACATCAAATGGGCTGATCACGCGGCTCTGATTTTTGCTGGCAGGCTCTTGACCTGTTTCAGTGTAGCATATTTGTGCCGTCCCGGAACAATTTGCAGCTCTGCTGCGTCTATAATTAGGGTAAATCAGCAAAATCGGGTCAGAAATCGTCACACCTGCACCGGTCTTGTCTGTCGGATGCTGCATTTGCACTGCTTAACAAATGAGTGTTTTTGTGAAATAATGGAGTCGTTCTGTACATCGGGTTGATTGACGGGAGTGCACCATGGTCAGAAAACCAGTCAAAGTCAGAAAAAACTACTTTCGGATCAACGAGCATCGCGGACTGATCAGCTTATTGGCCGTTCTGCTTATTTTGCTGTTTACTTTCTACTTCTATTCCGGTTGCGATTTTATTCCGGATGACATGGCTGTCATCCCGAGCTGGACAACGGCCACACCTACCCCCAAACCGACAGAGACCAGTCCGGCAGACGCTCCGATCGTGGCCAGTCCCCTTCTGATTACTGAGATCCAGTCATCCAACCGTTCGATCCTGCAGACAGCTGATCTGATTTCGCCTGACTGGATCGAGTTTTATAATGCCGGGCAAACGGCTGTCAGTTTAGAGGACTATGGCTTGTCCGACAATCTCAACCGGCCGACAGACTGGACTTTTCCAGCAGTCATGCTACAACCGGGCGACTTTCTGATTGTTTATGCTTCTGGGCTGACCGATCCGGACGCAATCGCCGCAGCGCTGGAAGATGGTGAAATCCACGCGTCATTCCGGCTGTCTCAGACCGGCGAGGACCTTATTTTCACCAATCCATCCGGGCAGGTGCTGGCTCGGCTGGCTATTCCGGAAATCCCAATCGATGTATCATGGGGGCTTTTAGATGGTGCTGTTTCATCGACGGACCCGTATTACTTTTTTGCTGAACCTTCGCCTGGCAAAGCCAACGGAACCGAAGGTCATCTGAATGCCGCTGACGCCATCGTCACCGTCACCAGTGACCTGGTGGTCAATGAATATCTGACACGCCAGGACAGGATGCCTGACAGTGACGGTGACTATTCTGACTGGGTCGAATTTTTCAACAGTGGCACCGAGCCGGTCAGCCTGCTGGGCTGTTACCTGTCTGATGATCCCGATGATCCAGAGCTGTGGGCTTTTCCTGATCTGACTGTCGAGCCCGGCGATTACCTGGTCGTCTGGCTTTCTGGTAAAGAAAAAGTATATGAACCAGGTCAATCCGCCACGCTTCATGCCCCATTTCGCCTGGGCGACCAGAACGAGCTGCTGCTGCTCTCAGACAGTCGCGGCCGCAGGCTAGTCGCGCAGCCTTTGCAGTCTCTGCCGCTTAATGTCTCTTGCGGTCGCAGTCTGCAGGCCCTGCAATCCTGGCTTTTCTTCCCTCAACCCACACCAGGGCGACCCAATGACTCCCAGGGCTTTGCCGAAATGGAAGGTGCTCTGATGCTGTCCAACCGCGGCATCTGGATCAATGAAGTCGTCGCCATGGACGCCACCGTCACAGCAGGCAAAAAAACAACGGATCCGGACTGGATTGAGCTGTTCAATGGAACGGATGAAGCAGTCGACCTGACAGGATATGGCCTCAGCGACAATCCTGACGAACCTTTTCTGGAGATGCTGGACGGCATCATGATCCCTGCGGGCAGCCATGCAATCATCAACCCGGCGGCTTTTGGCATATCTCCTGCAGGTGAGACATTGCAGCTGACTGATCCTGACGGGATCTGGGTCGATCGCTTTGAGACAGGCGTGCTGGCCAATGGGATCAGCAGTGGTCGAGGCAATACAAACGGTCAGGAATCAGTCGACAGCCGCTTTTTCTACATTGAACCGACAGAAGGCCAGGCAAATACGACGGCAGCCATGACAGGTATCACACCCGTTCCATCTATCGAGGCCGTCACAGCCTCAACCGGCAAGCCTGTCAGCGGCTTGTATCTGGAGGAACCCCTCCTGGTCAGCCTGGTTGCCTGGCAACCCGACACAGTCATCTACTATACACTGGACGGCGGTATGCCCGACCAGCGTTCCGTGATGTACACCGAGCCGCTGCTGATTGACCGGACAACGGTCATGCGCTGCATCGCAGTACACAGCGGCAGCCTGCCCAGCAGCACCCGTGTCCGCACCTTCCTGGCTGAAGAACGGCATGATCTGCCGGTTGTCTCGATCATCGGCAATGCTGCGGATTTTTTTCATGCTACGACAGGGCTCTGGACCAATTACCAGGCCGACATCGAGCATCCTGCTGAAATCGATTTTTATGAAGCAGATGGCACGTCCGGCGTACAGTTTATGGTCGGTGTCAATCTGCATGGTTCATACAGCCGGACAGAGAAGCAAAAATCCATGGAACTGAAAGTTCGCACCCTTTATGGCGACAGTCAGGTGACCTATCCATTTTTCCCCGGCAACGAGGTGCAGACCTTCAAGCGGTTTGTCCTGCGTACATCCGGACAGGACTGGCGCTTCACAAAACTGCGCGATGCCTTCATGACTGAAGTCATCAAGGACTACACAGCTCAGGACACCATGGACTGGCGCACCTGCGTCGTCTACATCAACGGGGAATATTTCGGGCTCTATTATCTGCGCGAAAAGGTCGACCAGTATTACATGGCTTCCCATCACGGCGCCGATGCAGACAATGTCGACATCATCAAGGGTAACCGGATCATCCTGAGTGGTGATTACGACGCCTACCGGGCACTCCTTACCTATGTCAAAAACAATGACATGCGCAATCCAGAGCATTATGCCTATGTTCTGTCGCAGATTGACGAACACAGCCTGATGGATTTTGTCATTACACAGACGTTCTTCAACAATCTGGATTCCGGCAACAAGAAATTCTGGCGCGAACGCACCGATGGCGCCGAGTGGCGCTGGGTTTTCTTCGACCTGGACTGGGCTATGTTCCCGACAACATACCAGAAAAACATCCTCAAATACGATCTGCTCGACCCTGCCGGTCATGGCCAGCAGAATATTTTCGACTCGACACTCCAGGTTAAGCTGATGCAGAATCCCGATTTCAAGGAAGCGTTCATCGAGCGGTACGCCTGGTACTTGAACAATGTCTTCGTAACAGAACGGATGCTGACTATCTTTGATGAGATGACTGAACTGATCAGAAGCGAGATGCCGCGTCAGATCACCCGTTGGGGCGGTCCGTCTTCCCTGTCCTACTGGGAGAATCAGATCAGGGAATTGCGGCGTATCACATCAGAAAAGCGTGCGCGCGTCATTGTGTTCCTGCAGGAGACTTTTAACTTGAGCAGCAGCGAAATGAAAGCGCTTTTCCCGGGTGATTTTTAATGTTCTGGCGGCATGAATTCAAGTACCTGATTGACAATGCGACCTTTCTGAGGCTTTATCATACACTCAGTCCCGTGTTACACCGTGATCTCCATGAAGCGGACCACCTGCCCGGCACCCTGGGCGGATACCGGATACGCAGTCTGTATTTTGATGACCATGCCCGTACAGGCATCTTCGATAAACTGGCAGGGACAGATCCGCGTCATAAGTACCGTGTACGCATCTACAACGGCGAAGACAACGTGATCAGGCTGGAAAAAAAGATCAAATCCGGATCGCTGACCCAAAAACACAGCTGCAGTCTGACACGACCGCAAGTCAACAGTCTCCTGGATGGGGACGCCGATCCTGTGTATTCGGCTCTGCTGCAGGCAACCGGACGAACAGAACAAGATCTGCTTGGTCAGTTCTATACCGAATGGCAGACGCGGCACTTGCGGCCGAATCTGCTGGTCGATTACTGGCGCCTGCCGTTGATCTGGCCGGACGGCAATGTCCGCGTCACCTTCGATCAGTTCCTGGCGACAGGTTTTTATCGCCAGGACCTGTGGGATCCGGATGCGGCCATGCAGTCGGTCCTGCCGCCGAAGACGGTGATATTGGAAGTCAAATATGACCGTTACCTGCCTTCTTTTATCAACGGACTGCTTGAGCTGACCGGCGCCATACCACTTGCAGTCAGCAAGTATGTTCAGTGTGCCGCCTGGTGCCGCACGCATAGCTGGGAAGACCAGAATTGAATTGAAATGACGGACTGCCCCTTGAAACAATAGGATTGAAACTGCCATAATGAACCGAACAAACCGGAGGTACAAACGAGATGAGAGAAACCTTGTTGAAATTGCTGGAGATCAATGTCAACCAGCCTTTGGACCTGTCACGCATCCTGATCACCTTCACCATCACACTGCTGATGGGCATCCTGATTGTTCTTGTTTATCGCCTGACCTTCCGGGGCGTTCTGTTCAACCGCAGTTTTGGGACGGCTCTGCTGATGGTCGCGCTGGTGACCTCTCTGATCATCATGCCGATCAGCTCAAACATCGTCCTGTCACTCGGCATGGTCGGTGCGCTATCCATTGTCCGCTTCAGGACTGCGCTCAAGGATCCGCTCGATATCGTCTATATGTTCTGGGCTATCGCGCTGGGCCTGACATCTGGCGCCGGGTTTTTCCAACTGGCCATCGTCGGTTGCCTGATCCTGTCAGCCATCATGCTCATTGCTTCTGTCGTGCAGACTGGCGGACGCAACAAGCCCTATCTGCTGGTTATCCGTTATACAGAACATTTCCGCAGCGACTTGCGCCAGATGCTGCCGCCTTATACGTTGAAAAGCAAGACAGCTACAGCAGGCGGCTTTGAAGTCGTTCTGGAAATCAGCTTGAAAAACCAGGATACCCGCCTGATCGAGCAGCTCCAGCAGATCGACGGCGTGCTTTCTGCATCTCTGGTACGCTATTCAGGAGACTATCAGTGATGCAATACAACCACGCAACCGGAAAGCGGGTGTGACTGAGCGCATGCCCAAGAAACAACTGCAGAATATTCCGCTGATCGATAAAGTCGGCTATGGCCTCAATGATCTGGGCATCGGCACCATCTACCAGGCGATCGCCGCTTATCTCGTCTTCTATGCGACCTCGATTCTGATGATTCCGGGCAGCCTGGTCGGACTGGCTGTCAGCATCAGCGTCATCTGGGACGGTGTGACCGATCCGTTTATGGGCTATCTGTCAGACAGGACCAAAACGCGCCACTGCGGACGGCGTCATCCTTATATACTCATCGGCGGCGTGGGCGCTGCCCTGGCCAATCTCCTGCTCTGGACCGTTCGTCCGGATCTCAATCTGACCATCAAGTTTGCCTGGCTCTTTGCGGTCATCATCCTGCTCAAGACCTTCCTGACTGCCTGTTCAACACCCTATATCGCCCTGGGCGCCGAACTGTCGGTTGATTACCATGAAAGAACGGCCATCCAGGGAATCCGCACCATCTTTTTCCTGTCCGGACTTCTGCTGACGACGGTCCTCGGCATGGGCATCTTTTTCCGGGAAACAGCTGCTTTTCCACAAGGCCAGCTCAATCCGGCAGCTTACAAGGATATCGGCAGCGCCACCTCGGTCCTGATTCTGCTGTCAAGTTCGCTGACTGTTCTGGCGACAAAAAAGTACATCCGCGATCTGCCGCAGGAAAATGGATCTGCCCGGCAGCAGAAACACGCGATGCGCGGCATGGCCAGCCGACTCAAAGACGCGATGGCCAATAAACCGTTCCGCTGCGTTGTATTCGGTTACCTGTTCACAAACATCGCGTCGGCGTTTGCCAGCACACTTGGGCTGCACGTCTTCACTTACACTTTTAACATGAACAATACAGCGATCACGATCATTTTCGGCTCTCTATTTGCCGTCAGCATCCTGTCTCAGCCAGTCTGGCTGGCGATCACCCGGCGTATCGACAAACGGCCTGCTGTCATTCTCGGAACCGCGCTGGCCACTGCCGGCAGCCTGATCCTGCTGATCCAGGTTTTGCTGCACGATTCGGTGGGCAGCAACGCTTTCAGCTTGCTGCCATTTTCCATCCTGACAGGCTTTGGCATCGGCGGCTTGTCATCAATCCCATCTTCGATGGTTGCTGACACCATTGATGTTGAAGAAGCTGAGACCGGCATCCGCTCAGAAGGCGTCTTTTATGGTTCCATGACATTGGTGTACAAGATATCCCAGTCCATCGCCATCCTGGTCATGGGCGTCCTGCTTGATATCATCGGCTTTGATGCCAACCTGGAAGTCCAGACTGACAGTACCCTGCTCACGCTCGGTCTTCTGCTTGCTGTTGGCGGACTTTTCAGTTTTCAAATGGCCCGTCTGGCCTATCGGCGTTATCCGCTGACACATGATAGCCTTCTGGCCATGCGAAAGAAAATGAACGCCGCCAATAACGAGACTGTACCCCCTGAAGAACCAACCCACGATTAGGAATTATCAAATAGATTCTCGACCAGGCTGACCGCCAGATCGCCCAGGCCAAGATCGGTGTAAAGGCGCAGGACCGTATAGCGGTCGCGCATTTCCATGGCGTGACGCAGGCTGGCTGCGACCAGTTCCCGGCTGATACCCAGTTCAGATGGCCGGATCGCTCCGCCAACGGTACTCAGAATATCCTGGATGACAGAAGGTTCCGGCGCCTGCCTGGCCAGCTCACAGATCATATCCCAGTTTGACTCAATACGCGCAAGATTGCGACAGACATTTTGCGGATCATGCTTGCGGGCAGTCTGCTCCAGTTGGATAATCACATCTGCGCCATCCACATAGACTTCTTTCATGTTTGCTTCCCAGGCAGCCTGATCGAATGTCCCAGACAGTTCGCGTGCCCGGACAAAATCAGGTTTCAGGTCAAGCAGGTTGCGGTAAAGGGCACAGGTCATAATCGTCGCCAGTCCGACTTTGCTGCCGTGCAGGACCGGTGTGATACCTACACGTTGAAAAGCCATCTCCCAGAAGTGTGACAGGTGGTGTTCCGAACCGGATGCCGGCCGCGAATTCCCGACATAGCTCATGGCGATACCAGTCATGATCAGGGCTTCAAAGATACCTGTCACGGCACTTTCGTCGCGCAGCGCTGCCTGCGGGGCTTGCCGGCGGCACTGCTCAACAGTGTCAAGCACAAGTTCCGCAACAGTGTTACAGATGTATTCAGATTCGATCAGGCCGCCCAGGCGCCAGTCACAGATGGCCGAATATTTTCCGATGATGTCACCGAGTCCGGCTGCAATCATGACCTGCGGGCATGCGGCCAGGACCGCAGGATCTGCCAGAATCGCAGCGGCACCCCAGGCGGATACTGTCTGTTTCATGTTATTGATGATCAGGGCTGCCACCGTAGAAGCATATCCGTCCATCGACGGAGCCGTTGCCACGATTGCATACGGTTTGTTTACCCGGTGGCTGACAAAGCGGGTCAGGTCGTTCAGAGTCCCTGAACCGACGGCAACGAGCAGGCAGACGTCCGATTCAAGTGCGTTGACAACAGCAAAAACAGCTTTTTCATCCGGAACCAGAGGCGGATCAGCAGGCAGGATGATCGACGGGCTGGCAATGCCTGACTGACTAAGGCGTTCTTGAATCGATGCTCCGGCAGCCTGCCAGGTATTCTGATCAGCAATCAGCAAGACTTTGGCCTGGCCTGGCGCCAATTCCCTGACCAGGTCAATCAAGGGTCCAATGAAGCCGGCACTGATGATAATTCGGTTGATGTCCGTGCTGTGGCGCCGGCCGCAGGAACAGATGAAATCGGCCTTTGCCCTGGCCAGTACGTCTTCATGATTCATGTTTATTCTCCTGGTGATTGTCGTGGGTTGCTCCATGACATGCGGTTTGTTCATGCAGAAATTAACAGCAAATATCTTTCTGTGGCAGGCTACAGCTGCCAGAGTTCCTGGTTGCCGGTTGAAACGGCCAGCGCTCCGGCGGCGAGCGCAGCATAGACTTCATCGCGCGTCCGGATCAAGCCGCCGGCGATCAAAGGGCGGTCGAAGGCTGCCAAAGCCAGTCGGATCGCTTTGTCAGCCACGCCGGGCAGGACCTCGACCAAGTCAGGCCGGCAGGATCGGACATTGGCAGAACCGTCTTTCAGGGCGACTGAATCGAGCAGAAAGATGCGTTGAACCGTGAAGAGGCCGCAACTCTGCGCCCAGCGGACACATGCCGGTTTGGTGGTGATGATCCCATGCGGTCTGACCTGTTCGGCAATAAAGCGCAAGCCTTGCTGATCTGGTCGCAGGCCTTCGACAAGATCGACATGAAGAAAGCACAGCTTATCTGCCAGTCGAACGCGGTTCACTTGCTCTGCAACGCCATTGATTGTACCGGACAGCAAAAAAAGTGTCCTGAGCGGACCTTGCAAAGCCAGATCAAGACCATCGCCATCGCGAATGGCCGCTATAACGGGGCTTTCTATAAGTTCATCGATCAGCTGTTGCTGGTTCATAGGTCTTTATGTCCGCCATTCAATACAGCAGTATATGGGTCATGAAGTTGGATTACATATAAAGATTTTTGCCATATCTCAAAAACCGCCTCTACTGTCTTCATTATGACGATTGACCGTTCGGATGGCAAGGCGGATCGGGCAGGTTGCGCGTTGCGACGATGTTGACGCCTGTGCCCAGGACATTTTCCAGGATTACATCGCCGATTCTGACCGGCATGGTGATATGGCAGCGGCGGATCTCTCGCAGACAGTCAAATATCATGCTTTTGGGAATAGCGGCGTGGGTTTTGACACTGAGCGGTTCCCTGCTTCCCGCAACCGTGATCAGGCTGGTGACCATACGCCTGGGTTGCAGCACTTCGTCACGGGCATAGCGATCGCCTCGGGCACAGACATTTCCCTTGACTGTTGTAACCTGACCCTGTTCGACTGTCACCTGCAGCCGGCAGCCCATCGGGCAGTTGACGCAGATCAGCTCGCGGATATCTTCTTTTGCGGTTTTCATGACTTCACCTCCACATGCACGGTGATCTCTGCAACCGATTCAGCTGGAAATCGATCAGTGGCCAGGTCAATGACCGCCATTTCACCAGGGGTCATGATCAGGCGTTTCTGGCGCAGAACTGGTGTGCCGTCCGCTTCGACCAGAATAGTCGCCTGTTTATAAACACCGTCCGGGCGAAAACTGATGTGTATCTTGTCCATATCGATCGGCCTTGTGATCTGTTGGGGCACGATCCCGCGGACGCCGCGCCCGTCTTTAAGCCGGATCGGTGACTCAGACGGCCTGACGGCTGGCGTCTGACAGATGTCTTTGCTCTGCTCCAGCCAGGCGACGGCAGCAAGTCCTGCCCTGGCTGATTCCTCTGACACTTCATCGACCAGGTCATGTACATGCAGTACATTACCGCAGGCGAAGATACCCGGTACATTGGTCAGGAGATTCTGGTCGACCAGCGGTCCCTGGGTAATCTCTGATAGATTTACGCCTGCCGCACGCGACAGCTCGTTTTCCGGAATCAGGCCAACCGACAGGAGCAGAGTGTCACAGGCAATATCCTGCTCTGTTCCGGCAATCGGCCTGCGCGTCGCCGGATCGACCTCTGCTATGGTGACGCCTGTCAGGCGTTCACGGCCTTGTATATTGATAACCGTATGATTCAGCAGCAAGGGAATGTCGTAATCGTGCAGGCACTGGACGACATTACGCATAAGGCCGCTCGAATAGGGCATGATTTCGACACAGGCCAGCACTTTGGCACCGATGCAGGTCATGCGCCGGGCCATTATGAGGCCGATGTCGCCTGAACCCAGGATTACGATCCGTGTGCCTGGCACCAGACTCTCCAGGTTGACGAGTCGCTGAGCCGTTCCTGTCGTCATGATGCCGGCGCAGTTGGTCCCGGGTATGGCCAGGGCTCCGCGCGGCCTTTCTCTGCACCCCATCGCGAGAATGACGCTGCCGGCCTGGATCTTTTGCATGCCGAGTCCGGGACTGATCGCCGTCACCAGCCGCTCCGGTGAAATATCGAGAACCATGGCGCCGCACTGGTACGGGATGCCGCGCTCTGCCACCTGCCGGATATAGCGGTCGGCATACTCAGTCCCTGTGAGTTCTTCGTGGAAAATGTGTAACCCGAAGCCGTTATGGATGCATTGTTGCAGGATGCCGCCGAGGCGATCATCCCGCTCCAGGATCAGCAGGCTGCGGCAGCCCGCGTCCCACGCCGCGACCGCGGCCGCCAGTCCTGCCGGTCCGCCGCCGATGATGACCAGGTCAACTGCTCTTGCGTCAGTCATTGTGATCACCTGCCCTTTCTTGTTTATCTTCCGGATCCGCCAGATCCATATCTGCCAGCGCCCCGGTCAGGATATGCGAGTGACCGCCGAATTTAGTCAGTTCTGTCTGGGGGATGCCCAGTTCGCGGCTGAGAATATCCAACACCCGGGGGGTGCAGAACCCGCCCTGGCATCGGCCCATACCGGCCCGGGCACGCCGCTTGACACCGTCGACCGTTGTCGCACCCAGCGGCCGGTGGATGGCCGCCAGTATTTCAGCTTCAGTTACATGCTCGCAGCGGCAGATGATACGGCCGTATGCCGGATCAGCGGCAATAGCCGCCTCACGTTCTTGCTGGTTCATGAAGCGAAACGGCCTGGCCGTAAGGTGAGGCGGCAGAAACTGGTCCTTTTTGTCAGCTTGCAGTCGTTCTGCCATCTGTCCGGCCAGTTCGACGGCGATGGCCGGCGCCGCCGTCAATCCTGGCGATTCGATACCGGCTGCATTGAAGAGACCGGGCACATCCTTTGACTCACCAACGATGAAATCATTGCGGTCGCAGTGGGCGCGGATGCCCGCAAAAGCGGTGATATAGCTGCGTCCGGGGATATTGGCCCAGCTGAGCGATGCGACGCGCAAAACCTCTGCAAGGCCTGGCGCGGTCGTGCGCACATCCTCTTTGTCGTCAATATCCTCGGCAGTCGGTCCCAGGATAAGCGTGTCTTCAACGGTCGGCGTAATCAGGATGCCTTTGCCCATGGGAGTCGGCATCTGGAAAATAGTCGCATTGAAGGCTTTGGCATGGCTCTTGTCGATCATCAGATACTCGCCGCGTCTGGGGATAATGCGGAACGTATCTTCACTGAGCTGGTTGTTGATTGTATCAGCATGGACACCGGCGGCGTTAACCAGGATCCGGCTCGCCACCGGCCCTTGTGGTGTCTCGCAGACAAATCCTTCCCTGGTCCGGTCAACCTTTGTGACCGGTGAGTTTAATCGGATTTCAACTCCGTTGATGTGTGCGTGGGTCGCCAGATCGATGGTCAGTTCATAAGGACAGCAGATGCCGCCGGTTTCGGCCAGCAAGGCGCCGCAGGCCTTCGGTCCGATGTTTGGTTCACGG